>NZ_JBFUGK010000043.1:0-51325 GCF_056402935.1 Polaromonas sp. P3_B1 | reverse complement strand
AAAGAAAGGCGACCCGCAGTCTGGGTCCCTACGCTTCGCTTCGGGCAACCTGCGGTGCTCGAGCCAAGCGGGGTCAAAAACAACTCGCTTCGCTCAAACACGTTTTTGCCCTGATCCGCTTGTCTCTGCGCTCCTCGGCCCAGCCAGGACGGGGCAATCGGGAGCGGGAACCGAATACCAGAAGACAAAGAGTGGGAGAAAAAACATCCTGATACCGCAGCATGCTGCAAGGTAAACACGGGGTAAAAACACGCCACATTACACCGCCCCTACCTCCGCCTTACACAACCTTCACGTTGCGGCTCCACGATGAAAGCACTGAAGCACCAACAAGCCCCCAGGGGCCGGCGCTTCGGAAAGCAAGCTTCTTTTCAAAGGGCTTGCCGGTTCACTCATTGAGCAAAGGAGCCTCACATGAAATCGCAACACTTGACCGCATCCCTTCTGGGCGCCGCGCTGCTCGCGGGCCTGGCCGCCGCGCCAGCCATGGCACAGCCGCAAGGTCCCTACGCGCCTTCGTACCCGCCGCAGGTGGTGTACGCACCGGCCCCGCAGACGCCGGGCATAGACAACGCGCAGCAGGCCGTCAGTGACCGCATTCGGCAAGGCCTGCAGTCGGGCCGCATCACGCCGTCGGAAGCGCGTGTGCTGTACCGCCGCGACAGCGAGATCCAGAACCGTGAAGCCGCGTACAAGGCCGACGGCCGCGTGACGCCGCAGGAGCGCCAGCAGCTGCGCGCCGACATCGCCCAGCTGAGCGCCGAGGTTGAACGCGCGATTGCCAACAACCGCACCGTGGCCGTGGCCTACCCGCATGACAGGCTGGGCGCCATCGACAGCCAGCAGTTCAATATTCGCCAGCGCATTGACGAAGGCGTGCGCAGCCACCGCCTGAGCCTGCGTGAAGCGGGACGTTTGCAGGCGCGTGAACAGGAAATTGAGAACCGCGAGGCGGCTTACCGGTCAGACGGTGTGGTGACGCCGCAGGAGCGCCGCGACCTGCGCGCCCGGCTGAGTGCCTTGCGTGATGAAGTTGAACACCTGATCAACCCGCGCGGTTAATCAAGCCTGCACCGTTCAGGCTGAGCTGGTCGAAGCCCTTCGACAGGCTCAGGGCGAACGGGTGAAGGCAGGCGGGTTTTTCAAGCTCGCGCCATAAAAAAACCCCGGTCAGCGCATGGCGCCGGCCGGGGTTTTTATTGCGTGACAGCAAAAATGAATCAGGCGGCCTTGGCGCGGCGGAAAGCCGAGCTGCGCTTGGTGGCGGCCTTGCTGTCGCCGGCGATCTTGCCGGCCAGTTCGGCGCTCTTTTGTTCGAGCTGCGCGGCCAGCTTGCTCAGGGCCAGGGCGCCGGGGGCGGTGGCCTGGGCCAGGGTGTTGAGCGTGGTCACGCCGGTTTTTTCTTCAAACAGGCTGGCGTTGGCGGCAGCGCGTTCGACGCCCGCTTCGGCGACTTTCACGAGCTGGCTCACGACTTGTTCGGCGCCGCTGGTGGTCAGCAGCAGGCCCTTGGTGTAGTAGGCGCTGAAGGCGGCTTGCGCGGCCGAAGCGTTCTTGGCGGTCTCGGCCGTCAGTTCGCTGCGCGACTGTTTCAGGGCCTGGTTCCAGCGCTGCTCCAGCAGGCTGACAACACGCTCACCGCCGGCGCGGTAGGCCTGGATGACGTTGAGGGCGGTATTGCCGTAGGACTCGATCAGGTCGTTGGCAACGGTGGAGAGGTTTTTGGCGCTCATGGTTTTTTCCTTTGGTGGGAATTTGACGATGAGCTGATCTTGCCGGGTTTGGCTAGTGAGTGCGACCTAATGGGTTAGAGAGAGGTGTCCAGAAGGTTTTCGGCTTGTCCGGTTTTCACGCCCTCTCCCACTGGGAGAGGGCGGGGGTGAGGGTTAGCGGCGGTCGATAGATCGCTACGAGTGCCAACGCCGCGGGCCCTCACCCTAGCCCTCTCCCAGAGGGAGAGGGAATAAGAGCGAAGAGAGGGAACAAAGCCGCCTACTGGCTGAGCGGCAAATCATCCACCGTCGCCAGGTAGCGGCTGACCAGCTCAAAAAAGCTGTCGTAAAACGCATCCGATGAAATGGTGACGCTGCCGACTTTGACCATGGAGTCGTTGCCCGAGGTGAAAGGCAGGGACACCGAGCCTATGGCGCCCACGCCCAGGCTGGCGGAGTTGTTGCTCTTTTTGAGCTGGTAGCTGTCTTGCAACGCGGTGACAAAACCCAGGCTGATCTTGCCGTCGGGGCTTTCGGGCGCGCAGACCACGCGTATCACCATCTGCAAATGCGACTCGGCCTCGGGCTGGAAGCTCTTCTGGCCTTCGACCAGGTCCACCCTGGCCGTGTTGATGATGTAACCCTGGCTCAGCAGCGCGCGGCGCGCGGCCTCGCAGGTCTGCTCGGGCCTGGCATCAAACAACCGCGAATAGGTGGCAGTGGAGCCGAACTTTTCCTGCAGCGGAAACGTCTTCACGGTGCTGACGCAGGCCGTGAGCAGACAGGCCGCCAGCAGCACGCCGGACAGGATGCCCGCGGAACGCGCCAGGCGGCGGTGCTTCCAAAACAGGTTCACAAGCGAAATCCTTTCACAATCTGGAAATTCTCGGCACGCCACACGAGGGCGGCGGAAAGCTCATTTGTACACCCTGCGCCGGCTTGAAAAGCCCGCCGCAACACCCCAGTTACAAACAATGACCGACTCGCTGCACATTGTTTGCCCCCACTGCCACACCACCAACCGCGTGCGCACCGACCAGCTCGGCAGCGAGCCCAGCTGCGGCAATTGCAAAAAGGCCTTGTTTGTGGCGCATTCGACTGCGCTCGACGAAGCGGCGTTCGACAAGCACGTCAGCCGCAACCAGATTCCGGTGCTGGTCGATTTCTGGGCGCCCTGGTGCGGCCCCTGCCGGCAGATGGCGCCGGCCTACGAACAGGCCGCCGCGCAGCTGGAACCGCAAGTGCGCGTCGCCAAGGTCGACACCGAGGCGGTGCCCAATCTGGGCGCGCGCTTCAACATCCGCAGCATCCCCACGCTGGCGCTGTTCCAGAACGGCCGCGAGGTGGCGCGCCAGGCGGGCGCCATGGGCGCTGCGGATATTGTGCGGTGGGTGCGGGCAAACTTGCGCTGAACCAGCGGCGCGCCGGCGCAGCTCGTCAGGCCTGAAGCGTCAGGCCGCGCTGACCGCGCGCTCCGGCATCGGGATGGCCGCCGCAGGCAACTGGTAATGCCTGTCGTCAAACAGGTCTATGCCGCACATCAGCGATTCGGCCCAATCGAAAAACTGGCCTATGGCCGCCCCCTCGAGCGGTGCGCCGTGCTGCGGCACCAGCATGCGGATGTCGAGCTGGCGCGCCATGCGCACCCACAGGCGCAGCACCTTGTTGGACACCATGTAGCGGCGGTGAAAGCCTTCCATCAGGCGTAGATGATTCTTCAGGTCGGTCACAGCCACCTGGGCATCACTGCCTGATGTCATGGAGACACCCAAGTCCCCCGTGAAAAGAATGCGGCTGACAGGATCGTAAAAATGGAAGTTGCCTTCCGAGTGCAGGAAATGGGCGGGCAGCAGCCACAACTCGTTGCGACCCAGCGGCAGGCGCCCGCCGCCGTCGGCCACGCCGATCACGCGCTGGTCGGTCTTGCCCACCTTGGTGAAGTGCGGCACAAAGCGCTCCCACACGCGCGAGATCACCAGCTGCGCCGGGGTGGAGGTCAGCCAACGGTCCAGCGAAGCGATGATGTCGGGGTCGGCATGCGAGGCGATGATGTAGGAAAGCTTTTGCGGGCTGAAGTGGCGCGACATGCCGAGGAAAAGTTCATTGAAGGCCAGGTTGCCGCCCGGGTCTATCACCGCGCCGGTGCCGTTGTCGACGATCAGGAACTGGTTGGCCTGCACGGCCTGGTTGTCCTCGTCGACGAGGTCGGTGAACATCAGGCAGGCGTGGCGGCTGTCGCGGTAGAGTTCGATGGGCATGGTGAAAAATCGGTGCAGCGCCGGGTTGGGAAAACCCCAGACTTTAGAAGTCCCGCGCGCACCGGCGCTTGATGCAGGTCAAGCGCTGGCAGAATCCATTTGAATACCGCTGTACACGGGATCACCATGCCTTTCCAACGCCCATCCTCTTCGCCATCGCCCTCCATGCTTCAACGCCGGCTGCTGCTGGCCGGCATGGCCTCTGCATTCGCAATGGCGGCGGCCGGTTGCTCCAAAAAAGCCAAGCCCCAGGGCAAGACCCTGCCCAAGGAAGCCGTGCTGCTGTGCCTGGGCGATTCGCTGACCTTTGGCTACGGCGCAACTGCGGGCGCCGGTTACCCGCAGCAACTCGAGCAACTGACCGGCTACGTGACCAAAAACGCGGGCCTCAACGGCGACACCGCCGAAGGCGCGCTGGCGCGCTTGCCCGCCCTGCTGCAAGAGAACACGCCCGGCCTGGTGCTGATCTCCATAGGCGGGAATGATTTTTTGCGCGGCCTGCCGCTGGACCGCACACGTGCCGCGCTCAAGAGCCTGATGCAAACAGCCGCCGCCGGCGCCCAGGTGGTACTGATCGCCCAGCCCAAACCGGTATTCATCGCAGCCGCCACGAATTCGCTGAGCGACCATGAGGTGTACGCCGAAGTCGCGAAGGAAACCGGCACGCCGCTGTTCAGTGGGGGATGGTCTTATGTGTTGTCGCGCAGCGAGCTGCGGTCGGACCAGATTCATGCGAACGCCGAGGGTTATAAGGTTTTTGCCGAACGCTTGGCGGCGTGGTTGAGGGAAATGAAGTTTTTGGCCTCTTAAGGCCGGGGTGGAGGCCGGGTCTTGCTCCGGCGGGCGCGCTCTTGCCCATTGCATAGGCTTGCTGGCCGGGACTCGCCCCGGCGGGCGAGGCACTTTTCTTTGCTTCGCCAAAGAAAAGTACCCAAAAGAAAGGCGACCCGCAGTCTGGGTCCCTCCGCTTCGCTGCGGGCAACCTGCGGTGCTCGAGCCAAGCGGGGTCAAAAACAACTCGCTTCGCTCAAACACGTTTTTGCCCTGATCCGCTTGTCTCTGCGCTCCTCGGCCCAGCCAGGACGGGGAAGTCCGAAATACCAAAACCAATACCGAACTCCAATACAAACAAGGRCACGCCATGGCGTGTCCTTGTGGTTTCAGGTATTCGGGATTCTGTTTTCGGCTGTTCGGTATCCGGGCCCCTTGTGTATGCGCCGAGGAGCGCAGGGCCAGACGGATAAGGGCAAAAACGTGTCTGAGCGAAGCGAGTTGTTTTTGACCCCGTCTGGACCGAGCACCGCAGGCTGCCCGCAGCGAAGCGGAGGGACGCAGACACCAGGGTCGCCTTTTCTTTTGCTTACTTTTGGTGTTTGCGTAACTTCGCTGCGCGAAGTGAGCAAACCCCGCGCGCGTAGCGCGCCTTTTGGCGAACAAAAGAAAACCCGCTTCGCGGGTTTCGATAAAAGTGAGTTGCCGCCGGGCAACCCCCGGCCAGCAAAACTAAGAAGAGAGCAAGAGAGAAGGAGCGCGCAAGGCCGGAGCAAGACCCGGCCTCTTCTACAGGCGCTTAGCCGCGCCCTCGGCGATCACCCCGCATCATCCGCTCCACCTGGTCGCGCAAAGCGGCCACCTCATTGCGCAGCTGGCGACGCTCCTGTTTGGTCACCACGCCGTCGGACTTGAAATTGGCTTCGTGGCGCTCGATCCTGCGTTCACGGTCGTGCAGCCTGCGCGCCTCGCGCTCGCTGATTCGGCCGGTGCGCACGCCTTCGTCGATGCGCTGGCTGATGTTGAACTGGCTGTTGTCCACGCCGGGAGTGTTTGGGTTGTGGCCCGGCTGGCCGACGACCACGTTGTTGGCGATCTTGCGCTCGACTTCAGCGCTCAGGCCTTCCAGGTCGGCCCGCAGTTGCTGGCGTTCCTGGGGTGTGGCATTGCCGTCGGACTTGTAGCGGTTCTCGCGCATGGAAATGTCGCGGTCGCGCGCGTACAGCTCCTGCGCCTCGGACGGCGTGATGCGGCCGGCCTGCATGCCTTGCTGGATGCGCGCGCTGATGGCCTGCTGGGTGTTGTCAATGCCCGGGGTGTTGGTGCTTTGCGCCATGGCCACGGTCGGGGCCATGCCCAGGCCGGCCAGCAAGGCGCTTGCCAATAAAGAGGCGGTCAACAGTTTCGATCTCATGGGGTTCTCCTGCTTTCTGGGTGGAATGACCAGCAACCCGGAGGGCTGCTTGCGGTGGCCGAAGTGCCATCCCAGGGTCGGGCAAGCGGCTCCCGGAGCTGCTCTGCTGAACCGCTGCTTTTCAAGGCTGTTGTGTGATCCAGTGCATAAAGTGTTCACCCGCGCGGGAGGTCGCCGTGTAAGGCAAACGGACATTCAGCCGGTACGAATGTCGCGTCCGCGAGCGCAGGCAGGCGCCGGGCGGCCTCAGGCGTCGCCCAGCCCTATGGGCGCCGGCGCCTCCCTCACAATGCGCGAGAACAGCCGGTCATACACCGGATCCACCACATGCCGGCCGCCGAGCGGGTCGCGGTTTTCCAGGAAGGCCGCATCCAGTTCCTTCCAGTCGGCCTCACTGAGCACCTTTTCCGCCTCCGGCAGGATGACCGACTCTTCCAGCCGCATGTGTTCCAGGTAGAAGTCCACATAACGTTTGCAGTGCAGCTCAAAGGCGGATTTGCGCGGCTCGCCCAGCAGTTCCCAGGCCAGCAGCAGGTGCTGCAGTTCACGCACGGCCTTCTCGCCGTTCATGTGGTCGCGCTCAAGCCGCTCCACGACGGGCATGACTCCAGGCGCCAGGCGCACCACGCGCGGAAACAGTAGATTCGATTCTTTGGGGTGGTGCAGGCGCTCGGGAAACTCGTCGATGTAAAACAGCATGGCCCGCAGCACGTCAAAAAACTTCTGCGCATGGTCGCCCGGGCCGCGCGCCACCATCATGGGCATGGAACGCAGCATGGCGGAAAGGGATGCGTGCTCATCGAGGATGATTTGCACGCTGGCATGTTTGTGAATGGCGGCCTCCGGCGGGTGATGGGTCTCCCGCCAAGAATGCCAGCAAGTGGCGCAGACGCATTGACGAAGATCAAGCGCAGCGCATGCCGCTGGTGAATCTCAGGATTCGCCGGGTTCGCGTTTTTTTTCGGGCCGCGGGATTTTCTTGAACTTGATAAGCCGGTTGGTCTCTATCTTGTCCTTCTTCACCTGCCGCTCGGCGTCCAGCAAGCGGCCGGCGGCCAGCCATTCGGCGAACTCTTCGGGTGTTTCCAGCGTGATGCGGCCCAGCGTGGAGGCGCGGAATTCGTGGATCACGATTTCGGCGGCTTTTTGCAGGTTGACGCGGCCCTTGGCCAGCACCGCGCCGCGCTTGCGGCCTATGGCTTCGAGCAATTGTTCATCGGTGATGCCGGGCGCCACCTCGACCTTGTAGCGGGCCTCCAGCAGGCCGGGGTAATGTTTGATCAGGTAGTCGAGCAGTTCCAGGCCGACTTCTTCCTCGTCAAAGGCATTGCGGCCGATAGCGCCGCTGGCGGCCAGGTTGTAGCCGCTCTTGGCGACGATGATGCGCGGCCACAGCATGCCGGGTGTGTCCCACAAATAAAAACCATCGGCCAGCACAAGTCGCTGCTCGACCTTGGTGATGCCGGCCTCGTCGCCGGTCTTGGTGGCGCGTTTGCCGGTCAGGGTGTTGATGAGCGTGGACTTGCCGACGTTGGGAATGCCGCAGATCAGCACACGCATGGGCTTGACCATGCTGCCGCGCGTGGGGGCCAGCGTGTGGCAGGCGTCGATGAGGCGGCGCGCGGGCGTGGTTTCGCTGGCGTCGAGCTCGATGGCACGGGTGTTGGGCAGGCTGTTGTAGTGCTCCAGCCACAGCGGCGTGCGCGTCGGGTCGGCCAGGTCGCGCTTGTTGAGCACCTTGAGCGCGGGCTTGCCGCTGGTGAGCTCGGCCAGCATGGGGTTGGCGCTGGAGCCGGGCAGGCGCGCGTCCAGCAGCTCAATGACCACATCAATTTCCTTGATGCGCTCTTGAATGGCTTTTTTGGTCAGGTGCATGTGACCGGGAAACCACTGGATGGCCATCGGGATTGTTCTTTCTTGCTTGCGGGTTCAGGGCCAGGGGCCTCCAGGCCCCTGCGATCCCCCGATTGTCGCCGTTGCGGGTAGCCCCGTCGCGTGGCGGGCCCGAACGGCTTTTTGGGCTCTCCGCCCGTGTCGCAAAATACTCTCTGGGTGGTCTACCCCGGAGGCGGATGGTGCCGAGGCGAATTTAAGGACTTCTTAGCGGTATCAAGAAATCATTAAGGGCGGCCGGCGCTCCCCAGGCGCCGGCCCGGGCAATGGAGGACAATCGGGGCATCGCAGCTGCGGGCCCACCGGAACGCAGCAACGCACACCAGGGCCGCAAGCAAGCCGCCCCGCAACCCACCCACATATCGAGCCTCCATGCCCTTACCCTCCGCCCCTGAACAGAAACCCGTGGTTCCCGCCCGCCGCCAGGCCGCCGCCGACCTCAAAGCCAACAACGAAGTGTTGATCAAAGGCATTCTCTGCACGCTGATAGGTTTGGGCGTGCTGGTCTCGCCCTACTTCATCACCTCGCCGGGCATGCAGGGCATCGTCGCCAAGTCATCACTGGTGGGCTGGTTCGCGCTGGTGCTGGGCTGTGCTTTTGTCGGCCTGTATCTGCGCCGGCGGATGGCGACGCCCGTCAAGGCCTGACACGGCACTTCCCCGGGCCCATGCCGGACAACACGGACCGCGACGCCGCGCTGGCGATGTTTGCCGATTTGCAGCGGCAGGCGGCGGCCGCCGGCATCACGCTGCGGCAACCACCCTCTGAGCCCGACAGCTGCTGCGGCCGCGGCTGCAACGGCTGCGTGTGGGAAGGCTGGTATGCCGCGGTGGACTATTGGCGTGACGAGGCGCTGTTGAAGCTGGCAAGCTAGGCGGACCGCAGCGCCATAGATGATCCCAATACCCTCATCGAAACTTCCTTCTTGAGCCCTAAGCGCGTCTTGCGCAACATCGGCATCCTGTTCAATCATTCTTTACAGGATCAACGTGGGTACATCATTGAAGGGCAAGCATGTAGTGGTCGCCGGGGGCAATTCGGGGATGGGCCTGGCGCTGGCGCGGGATCTCCTGACCCAGGGCGCGGCGGTGACGATCGTCGGAAGATCGCTCGCGAAGCTGCAAGCAGCGCGCGAGCACCTTCAAGCTTGCGGAACACCGCAGCTTGAGCAGGCCGACGTGAGTGCGGAGCGCGAGGTGCAAGACCTGTTCGAGCGGATCGGGCAGCTCGATCACCTGGTCTGCACCGCCGCGGATATCGGCGGTGCCTACGTCATGCTGCAGGCGCTGGAGCGAAGCGCACTGGAACGCGCCATGAACTCAAAGATCGTCGCGCCTGTCCTGCTGGCCAAATACGCCTCGCCGCGCCTGCCGGCACAGGGATCCATCACCTTCGTGTCCGGCATTGCGGCCTATCGCCCCCGGGCCAAAGGCGTCGCGGTTGCCGCCATCAACGCGGCGCTCGAGGGCGTGGTGCGTGCGATGGCGGTGGAACTCGCGCCCATCCGGGTCAATGCGGTTTCACCAGGATGGGTTCGAACCCCCATTTGGGAAGACGTTGCCGGCGCGGACACCGAACAGATGCTGGCCGCAATGGCCCAGCGCTTACCCGTGGGACGTATCGGCACCCCTGAGGACATCGCCCACGCGATGGTCTTCCTGCTCGGGAACGGCTACACCACGGGCACTGTGCTGCATGTGGACGGCGGGCATCGCCTGGTGTAGGGCTTGCGTCCGCGTCCGCAGCATCTGGACAAAGGCCGAAACGTGCGGGGGCTGGCGCCGACGCGCCCCGGCGGGCGTGAGCAGGCATACCGGCAGGGCCCGCAAGGCACCCTCCAGGCGCACGGCCTTCACGCCCGTGCCGGGCAAGGCGCTTCTGAAGGCCAGCCGCGGCAACACGCAAACGCCAAGCCCCGCGGCCACCATGGCGACGAGGCCGCGAACGCTTTCCGCTTCAAAGCGGATGGCAGGCAGGCCCGGGCCTGCTTGCAAAAGCGTCTCGAGGTAAGCCCGGTAGCTGCAACCCGGCGCGGTCGCACCCAGCCGCTGTTCAGCAAAATCGTGAATAGAGACGCTTTGACGCTCGGCCAGGAGATGCCCGGACGGCACGACCAGCACGGGTTCGTCGGCGCCGAGAACCTCGCCGGCCAATGAGGGCTCGTGCAAAGGCAATCCGTGCACGAGGCCGATATCGGCTGAGCCGTCCTTGACCATGGACAGCGTGTCCGCCGAGTTCCGGGTCAGCAGCGTCACCTTGGCATTGAGGTAGCGTTCGGCGTAATCGACCACGAGCGGCGTAAAGACCGTGAGGGCGAGGGTTTCCGGCGCGACAAGGGTGAGGCTCATCGCGGCGCCCGCCGCATCGCCCTTTAGCACCTGAAGGGTGTCATCCGCCATGGCCAGCAGCTCACGCGCCCGGCCCAGGAGCTTCGCACCGGCATCGGTCAGCGCAAGCGTGTTGTGTTGCCTGATGAACAAAGGGCGGCCGACAACGTCTTCAAGCGCGCGGATCTGCTCAGTGACGCTGGGCTGCGTGAGGTGAACCCGCTCGGCTGCGCGCGTAAAACTCAGCGTTTCGGCGGCAGCGACGAATGTCCTCAGCTGCCTAAGCAGGAACATCGCAAGGCCTCTCGCAAGGACAAGGGCGGTTTCCCGGAATCATCGTGGACGCCATCCGGCCGGGCCGTTTTTGCGCTCTTGAAGCGGGGGAAGCGGAATCAGCCCGCTCAGATCGCGACGGCTTCGCCGCCCGGCACGTGCAGGCGCTCGGCCGACACATACTGCTGCCGGTACTCCTCGAAGGGCATGGTGTCCGAGGCTTCGATCTTCTTTTGCTCCTGGATGGAGGCCTGCGTCGATGCGGCGAACTGCGCGAGTTCGTCCGCGCCCAGGGGCAGCGCCTGCAAAAGCGCCTGGGTCTTCTGGGATTGCGCGCGCGCGAACCTGATGAAGGAGTTGCCATGCTCGCCGGCCATGGCCGCCAGCACGCGGGCCGAGGGCAAGGTGGACGGATCGAGCAAGGCGGCGCTGGCGGCCGTGAGGGTGTCGCTGTATTGCGTGCCGCCATGCGCGGCATCCAGGGCGGCGGCGATGGGCGCGCACTGCGCCAGCACCTCGGCGCCCCAGGCCGTCAGCGTGACTTCATGTCCGCCGCGCTTGAGCTTGAGGCCCGGCTCGCGGCCGCGCGCCGCGGTCTGGTGCTGGTTGTGCTTGAGCTCGGCGATTTCCTGGGGCGTGTCGTCCGGGCTGTCGCTGAGCAGGCAGTGCAGCAAAAACACATCCAGAAAACGCATGGTCTGCGCATTGATGCCGACCGGCTCGAAGGGGTCGAGATCCATCAGGCGCACCTCGATGTACTCGACGCCGCGATCGCGCAGCGCATGCAGCGGGCGCTCGCCGGGGCGGATGACGCGCTTGGGGCGGATGGTGCCGTAGAACTCGTTTTCAATCTGCAGCAGCGTGGTGGCCAGCTGGTTGTAGTCGCCGCCGGGGTTGCGGATGCCGACCTTTTCGTAGGCCGGGTAAGGCCGGGTCAGCGCGTCCTGCAGCGAAGCGCCGTAGCCCTCAAGGCTGTTGTAACTCACGGCCAGCGAGGCCTGCGCATCGCTCTGGTAGCCCAGGCGCCCCATGCGCAAGGAGGTGCCGTAGGGCATGTACATGGTGCTGTCGCTCAGCGTCTGCAACTCGTGCTGGCGCCCTTCCACAAAGGTCGAACACACGGCGGGCGAGGCGCCGAACAGGTAGAGCAGCAAAAACGCCTGGCGGCGGAAGTTGCGGATCAGCGCGAAGTACTGCTCGCTCGTCACGTCGGGCAAGGACCAGTTGTAGTGGATGCCCGAGATCGTCTGCATGCGCCGCCCATAGCGGTGCGACAGGCCCATGCGGTAAACACTTTTGGCGCGCCCGACATTGGACGAGCCGAAACGCGCGATGGGAATGGTTTCGTCGGTGGGCAGGCCGCAGGGCATGCTGGAAACCCACAGCATTTCGTCGCCCAGCGCCTTCATGGTGCTGTAGGTGAACTGGTGCAGCCGGGTGAGTTCGCGCAGCGTGCTTTCGGGGCTTTTGTGCGCCCCCGTGACGAGTTCCACCTGCGACTCGCTGAAGTCGGTGGTGATGGTGGGGTGCGTAAGGGCTGAGCCCAGGGCGGCGGGATGCGGCGTGAGCGCCAGGCCGCCGCCGGGCTGGGCGCGCAGGCTTTCCTTCTCGACGCCGCGGCGCATGCCCTTGAGCCGGGCCGGGGTAAGCGCTTTCAGGCGGCCCTGTAGCGCGCCCGCAGGCGCCTGCAACTTGGTCATATCGTCATTCCCCCAGATTCTTGAAACTGGCTGGAAGGTATCACAGGCCGCCGCTTTACGCTGGCGCGGACGGGCTTGCCAGCACAGGCCGGGTGGGGTCTGGCGGCCAGGCCGGCAGGCCTGCCGGATTTCAGCCAGGCAATGCCTTTTCAGGCACAAATACACACTTTAGCCATTTGAATGTGGAAAGCGAGCGACGCGGCCATGCCTGGCTGTTGAAACTTCCTTGACTTGCCAGGCAAGCTGAACGACGATAAAAAACATTCAGTAACACCTCTGTTTCGCCTCGCAAGCTTCCCGAAATCCATGGTTTTTCACAGGGAAAATTCCAGCGAAACTGCGACGGCATGTACCAAAAATGAAAAAATTGATAAATTCGCTGTTTGGCCGGTCATCCAGTGGAGCAGCCAAACGCATGCCCGCTTCAAACCGGGACAACCCGCTCACCATTG
Organism: Polaromonas sp. P3_B1; assembly: GCF_056402935.1. Taxonomy (NCBI): domain Bacteria; kingdom Pseudomonadati; phylum Pseudomonadota; class Betaproteobacteria; order Burkholderiales; family Comamonadaceae; genus Polaromonas; species Polaromonas sp. P3_B1. The sequence goes on along the minus strand of NZ_JBFUGK010000043.1, from coordinate 38,524 downwards.
AAGACGGCTCGGACAACGCCACGCGCCGCCAGCTGGTGCAGGTCCTGCTGCGGGATGCCCTGCGCAAATACGGCATACCGCCGCGCTGGATCGACTGCCAGATGCTGCTGGTCAACAGTCGCAGCAAGGGACCGGGCATGTATGTGCGCCTGGTCGTGCGCGAATGGGACGAGCGCCTGATGGATTACGCATTCGCCTTCCAGAATGCGCTCATGGTCGAGATCACCCGTTTTGAACCCCAGGCCGCCCATTGGCTGCATGGCATTTCGTGGCAGCTGGACATCGCGGACACCTGCCCCTATCGCACCATGCCCGACAAGTCCTATTGGGCCGACCCCGTCGTCAAGCCCGCTCCCCGTGTGGCGCCCGCGCGCGTCGGCCAGCCCCTTGCTCCTGCCGGCGCTGCCGCAGCCGCGCCCATGAGCGCCGCCGCCGCGGTGGCCGCCGCCGCACCCATACTCGCATCGCTGGGCCAGGCCCACGCGGCGCAGCCGCCGCAAGCGGAGCAAGCCCCCGTGGTTGCGTCCGGGCCTGCAGCCCCGGACGGCGATGCCATGAAGGACCTGGAGCGCCTCTTCCGCATTCGCGACCAGGAACTGGGCATCAAGGCCGACGGCGCCATCGGCCCGGTCGGCTACGAAGCCACCCAGCCTTCGCCGCTGTAACAGAGCGCCAACGCCACATCATGTGGCACCCACAAGCCCGCGCGAGCTCGCCCTCGCTTCGCGCCGCGGCGACATCGCACACGCTTTCCAGCAATCAAAGTCCTGCCGCAGACAATTGACTGAGCCCGGCACGGCGGCCTCCAGTACGGTCCGAATGTTCCTCCCAAACATCCGGATCAGCCGCCATGAATTTGCAGCACCAGGCCGCGGCCGCCCCCGCCGCGACCAGGCCACAAAGCCTCGATACAACACCTCCAGAAAATACACCGCCGGCTACCGGCGGACGCCACCGTAGAGCCCCTCCACGGCAACAAGGGTTCAGCCTGATCGAGCTGCTGGTCGCCCTGGCCATCATCGCGATCGTTGTGGGCTTTGCGGTCCCCTCCTTCCTCGGGCTCATGGCCAGCACGCGCGTCTCCAGAACCGTCAACGCCTTCGTGGCCGACACCCGCTACGCCCGCGGTGAAGCCATGCGGCGCGGGAAAACCGTCACCATCTGCCGAAGCGCCGATCCGGCGGCCAACCCGCCCAAGTGCTCCAGTGGGGATGGCGTGGCCATCGGCGGCTGGCGGGAAGGCTGGGTTGTCTTTACCGATGAAGATGGCGACGGCACTTTTGACAGCGGGGCCGACACCGTGGTGCGCGTCCAGGAAGCTTTCGCCGACGCCGGCAACTTTCTGGCGGTGAACAACGCGGGTGCCGCCGTCACCAACCGCAACCACATCAGCTACGACGCCAACGGCCGCGCCATCGGCCTGCAAAGCCGCTGGCTGGTGCAGGCGGCGGGCGCCCTGGCCAGAAACAGCAGTTACACCCGCACCCTGTGCATGAACATGACGGGACGTGTGCGCATACAGGCCGGCGAGGCCGCTTGCGCCTGACCGCCCGGGCGCCCTTCCGGGGCCTGCCTGCAACGCGCCGTTGCCTGGTGTACGCTTGGGCCGATGAGCCCCTCACCTGCATCCACCGCTTCCCCTCAGCCTCACTCCCAGGATTCTTCGGCGCTCGTTGACTCGCGCTATGCCGTGATGCGGCTGATAGTCACGCTGGCCCTGATGACGGTGGGCGCCGCCGGCATGTATGTGGTGGCCGTGGTGCTGCCGGCGGTGCAGGCCGAGTTCGGCGTCACGCGCGCCGATGCGTCCATTCCCTACACCCTGCTGATGATCGGCTTCGGCGTGGGCGGCGTGATGATGGGCCGGCTGGCCGACCGCTTCGGCGTGATGGTGCCGCTGTTGATAGGGGCTACAGGGCTGGGCCTGGGCTTTGCCCTCGCGGCCACGGCCGGCAACATCTGGATGTTTTCGCTGGCGCATGGCTTGTTGATCGGCTTTCTCGGGTCGGCCGCCACCTTCGCGCCGCTGCTGGCCGACACCTCTTTGTGGTTTGTGCGCCGGCGCGGTTTCGCGGTGGCGGTGTGCGCCAGCGGCAACTATGTGGGCGGCGCGATCTGGCCGCCCATCGTTCAACACTTTGTCGAAAGCGTGGGCTGGCGGCAGACCTATCTGGGCCTGGGCATTTTCAGTTTTGTGGCCATGGCCGGGCTGGCCCTGCTGATGCGCAAGCGCCCGCCCTTGGCCGTAGCCTCCAGCGTGGGCAGCAGCGGCCGGCCGGCGACCACCAGCAGCACACCTTTCGGCTTGAGCCCGGGCGCTGCGCAGATGCTGCTGTGCGTAGCCAGCGTGGCCTGTTGCGTGGCCATGGCCATGCCCCAGGTGCACATCGTGTCTTACTGCACCGACCTGGGCTACGGCGCGGCGCGCGGCGCCGAAATGCTGTCGCTGATGCTGGCCTGCGGGGTGGTGAGCCGCCTGGTGTCGGGCGCGATCTGCGACCGCATTGGCGGGCTGCGCACCTTGATGCTGGGCTCGGTGCTGCAGGGCATCGCGCTGCTGCTGTTTTTGCCCTTTGACGGGCTGGTGTCGCTCTATGTCATCGCCGCGCTGTTCGGGCTGTTCCAGGGCGGCCTCGTGCCGGCTTACGCCATCATCGTGCGCGAATACTTCGAGCCCGCCGAGGCCGGTGCGCGCGTGGGCACGGTCATCATGGCGTCCCTGCTGGGCATGGCGCTGGGCGGCTGGATGTCGGGCAAGGTCTTTGACCTGACGGGCTCCTACCAGGCCGCCTTCGTCAACGGCGTGGCGTGGAACCTGCTGAACTTCAGCATCGTGTTTTTCCTGCTGTGGCGCGTGCGGCGCATGGCACGGGATACGCGGACGGCCCAGCCGGCCTGAAGATTTCGTTGAGGCCTAGGCCAGGACCTTTAACAGCCACTTTTCCAGGTCAACGATTTCCTGCGGGCACACCGAATGCTCCATCGGGTACTCATGCCACTCGACCGGGTAGCCCATGGCCGTAAGCGCGTCGCGCGTGGCCGTGGCGCGCGGCAGCACAACCACACCATCGTGCGCGCCGTGGGCCAGGAAGATGGGCACGTCCTGGTTGGCGGCGTTGCGCTCGGCGGCGGTTTTGTCGGCCAGCGGCAGGTAACCCGAGAGCCCCGCGATGCCGGCCAGGCGCTCGCCGTGGCGCAGGCCCACCATCAGCGCCATGGCGCAGCCCTGCGAGAAGCCCGCGATCACGATGCGACGGGCGGGAATGCCGCGCGAGATTTCATGGGCGATCAGCGCCTCGATGTCGCCCTGCGATTTGCGCAGCCCGGCTTCGTCCTGCCGGGTCACCAGGTCCGCGCCTAGCAAGTCATACCAGGCCGGCATGACGTAGCCGCCGTTGATGGTGACGGGAATGGAAGGCGCGCTCGGAAACAGGAAACGCACATCGCCCACGCTGGAGAGATTGAGTTGTTCGGCGATGGGCACAAAGTCTCGCCCGTCGGCCCCCAGGCCGTGCATGATGAGGATGGTGGCGACAGGGTTATCGCCCGTCTGGGCTTCAAGGACTTCAAGAGACATGCGTGGACCTGAGGAGGGTTGAAAGAGAGGAAATAGTCGGTTGCCGCAGGCGCAAGGCCTTGCAGCCCCGGATTTTAGGCGCCTGATATGGCACGGTGCCGGCGCTGCGGGCAACTTCCCTTGTGAGCCGTCCCACAGCTTGCTAGTATTTCCTGTCAGCATTTTCTGACGTACTCCCAAAGCAGCAGGAGATTCCCATGAAGCTCATCATTGCCGCCGTGGCGCTTGCCACATCTTCACTGGCTTTTGCCCACAACTGCCCCAACGAGATGAAGGCCATAGACGCCAAGCTGATGACCAACCCCAAGCTGTCGCCCGCCGACATGAGCAAGGTCAAGGAATTGCGCGCCGACGGCGAAAAATTCCACAAGGAAGGCAAGCACGACGACTCGATGAAGGCGCTGGGCAGCGCCAAGAAAATCCTCGGGATCTAAGCGCCACGTGCGCCCCCCGCGATAATCCCCTGCCGACCGCCATCACGCGCGGTCTCCAGGAGAAATCACCATGACGTCTCTCGCGGGCCTGGGCTACTACCAGGTCGATGTGTTCACCCATGAAGCGCTGGCAGGCAACGGCCTGTCGGTCTTCCTGCCCGAAAGCCCGCTGCCGGCCCGCGCCATGCAGCGCCTGACCGTCGAGATGCGGCAATTCGAAAGCATCTTCCTCACGCCCGACGGTCCCGGCAAGCGCTTTGAAGCGCGCATCTTCACGATGGAAGAAGAGCTCGACTTTGCCGGCCACCCGCTGCTGGGCGCGGCCGGCCTTCTGCACCACCTGCATGCCGCAGGGCAGGCCAGCGCCGACTGGACCCTGATGCTGGGCACGCGCACGGTGCCGCTGCACACCACACGGCTGGAAGGCACGGCCGCCACCTATGACGCCCGCATGAACCAGGGCAAGGCCACGCTGCTGCCGCCGCTGGGCCGGGCCGAAAGCCAACCCTTCCTGGACGCGCTCAGCCTTGATGCGTCCCAGCTGGACATCCGCTTTCCGCTGCAGGTCGTGTCGACCGGCCTGCCCTACCTGCTGGTGCCCGCGGCCGGCGGCCTGGACCGCGCGCGCATCGTGCACCCGGCCTTCGAGGCGCTGCTGGCCACCGTGGGCGCCAAGTTCGCCTATGTGCTGGACGTGGCCGCGCGGGAAGGCCGCACCTGGGACAACGCCGGCATGGTGGAAGACATCGCCACCGGCAGCGCGGCCGGCCCCGTAGGCGCCTACCTCAGGCAGCACGGCGCTGCAGCCGCCGGCGAGGTGATCACCCTGAAGCAGGGCCGTTTCCTTGGGCGTCCCAGCAAGATCACGGTGCACACCGATGCGACCGGCGACATCATGGTCAGCGGCGGCGTTGTGGTGCTGGCGCGCGGACAGCTTCTTTGACGACCTTTGTGCATCCGCGGTGCGGCGGACTGCGTATTGAAGACAAATGCAGGGGCAGTTGCGGCATGATGGCGCTGCCGGCCACGCCATAAAGCCCAGTCCCAGGAGGAAAAGCCATGAACACCCGCCCACACCCTGCTTCGGCATATTTGCGCCGGCTGCTTGCTGCGGGAGCCGCGGCAGTAGCGCTGCTGCTCGGCGCCGCGCCGGCACAAGCCGCGCCGTTCACGGCAGAAGATGAGAAAAGCGTGCGCAGCGTGATCGAGGGCCAACTGGCCGCTTTTGCGAAAGACGATGCGGCCAAAGCCTTCTCTTTCGCCGCGCCCAATGTGCGTGAAGCCGTCGGCAGCGCCACGGGATTCATGGCCATGGTGCGCAAGGACTACCCGGTGGTGTACCGCCCGGCGTCGGTCGCCTTTCTCAAACCCGACGGCAAGGACGACCAGGCCGTGCAGCGCGTGCAAATGGCCGACAGCAGCGGCGTGTCGTGGCTCGCGGTCTACAGCCTGGAGCGGCAACGAAACAAAGCGTGGCGCATCACGGGCTGCGTGGTGGTCGAAAACAGGGGCCGCATGACCTGAGGCACAGGCACTGCACGGCCCCTGCCTCCCCGTGAAGGCAGCACGGCCAACCTTCAGGCAGGCGCCGCTGCGGCCCTGAAACTTGCCGCGCCGGCCGGCGCTTGCAGGCAAGAGTCGATACATGGTTTACGGCGGGTTACCCGCGCCCCTTGGGCCGGCGCTAAGGTGGCCGGTATTGCTGCGTTGCGGCGCTTCGGAACCCACCCCATGAACATGCCTGCCAGCTCACTTGAATTTTCGCGCCTGTCAGGCGAACAGGCTTTGCCGCACCGCAGGGAGAGCCTGCCAACGCCGTGGCAGGTACGGGGGCTCCAAGGCTCCACGCTGCCGCGTGAATCGGCGCTGAAAACCCGCACGAACTGCCCCGCCTGCCTTTCGGGTTCGCTCTGCGTCGTGTACCAGGAGCCGTACACCGGCCCCGGGATGCAGGCTTATCTGGAACGGCAGTACGAAGGCCATGCCTCCAGGACGGCCGACGCAGGCACCTACGCCCTTGCCCGCTGCGAGCACTGCGGCCTGGTCTTTCAGCAGCAAGTGCCCGACGATGCCTTGCTCGGCGAGATCTACAACGACTGGGTGCCCGGCACCGACCTGGAGCGCGAGCATCGCGACTACGGCCTGGACGAATACCGTTACCTTGCCGAACAGGTCCAGTTCATGATCCAGTACTTCGGCTTGCCGCCCAGCGAGCTCGACGCCCTGGACTTCGGCTTTGGCTGGGCGCACTGGTCCAAGATGGCCATGGGCTTCGGCTGCAATGTGTGGGGCGTGGAGCTTTCCGAAGAGCGCGCCCAATACGGAAGGTCCGTGGGCCTGCGGGTCGTCGGCCTGGCCGACCTGCCGCCCCGGCGATTTCGTTTCATCAACACCGAGCAGGTGTTCGAACACCTGACGGAGCCCCGGCTGGTGCTGGAAAAGCTGCGCGATGCCCTGTCGGGCGACGGCGTCATCAAGATCAGCGTGCCTGATGCGGCAGCCGCATTGAAGAAAATCAGCCACGGGAAAAGTTTTGGCGCACTGTCGGCCAATGACCAGATGCCGATTGCCCCGCTGGAACACATCAATGCCTTCAGCCACGAGTCGCTGGTGGCCTTCGCCAAAGAGCTGGGCCTCAAGCCCCTGCGGCCCAGTCTTTACCGGCTGTTCAACAGCGCCTCGGGCTTGCTGCAACCCAAAAACCTGGCACGGGAGATTGCCCGGCCCCTGTACCGGCATATCTTTCCGCGCACCACCTTTGTCTATTTTGTGAGGGCCTGAGGCAAACCCTCAGCTTTCGCGCAGCCCCAGGCGCCTGGCCAGGCGCCAGCTCCCAGGGCCCGATCGAAGGTGAGCAACTTGTATTTACAAGTGTTTACATTTCTCGTTCAAAAGCTCTTCCAACGCTCAGCACTCCACCCAGTTCTCCACTGCTGTGCAAGGGAGCGATTTGCATTATTTTGAATTCTTTTGCACTCTTTAAAGCGAACGTTCACGATTCATTTTTAGCAAAATTTCATGAAAAAGTTCCGCTTTCTCGAACCACGCGCCTTGACTTGCTGATCCCACAGGAGGACCATACAAACACTTTGTAACATTTACCCATCCCGCGGGTGAATGGAACAACACAACGATTTCGGCCTGAGCGGGATGAGGGGAACACAACATGAATCTAAAGCGCCTATTCGGCCTGAACGGCCACGCACCGGCCATCCCTGTCAGCACCCGCCCCCCTCACGAGGGCCCGTCCACGATTGAAGACGGCTCCGCCAATGCCCTGCGCCGCCAGCTGATCCAGGTTTTGCTGAAAGACTCCATGCGCCGGCACGGCATTCCGGCCGGATGGCTGGACTGCCAGATGCTGCTGGTGTCCAGCCGCAGCCGCGGCGAGGGCATGTATTTGCGCATCATCGTCAAGCACTGGGACATCCGCCTCTTGACCTACGCGCTGGCCTTCCAGAAATCATTGATGGTGGACATCACCCGCTTCGAGCCGCACGCCGACCAGTGGTTGTACGGCATCTCGTGGCAGATCGACTGCGGCGACAGCTGCCCGTACACCTCGTTGCCTGATCGCCATGTGTGGGAAAGCCCCACGGCGCATCCGATGGCCGCGGGTGGCGACATCAAGCAGGACATCGCGCACATCTTCGCGATCCGCGACGCCGACATGCTGGTGCGCGGCGCGGATGCCGCCTATCCCGCCGGCACCTACGACAAGACACAGCCGCAGAACCTGCGCAAGCACTGAGCCGGGGTGGCCCGGCGCCCGCGGCGCACTGCTCCTTGCGGCTCTTCGCTACTCAGTAGCTGCCGATGTAATCCTTCTTGCCCACCTCCACGCCGTTGTGGCGCAGGATGGCATAGGCCGTGGTGGTGTGGAAGAAGAAGTGCGGCAGGCCGTAGTTCAGCAGGTAGGACTGGCCCGTGAAGCGCTTCTCCTTGGGCGTGCCGGCCTGCGTGACGATCTCGCGCACGGCGGCGTCGTCGAACTTCGCCTTGTCCAGCCCCTCGATAAAAGCCAATATGGTGTCTATGCGCGCCTGCAGCTCGCCAAATGTGGTTTCCTTGTCCTCGATCTTGGGTACCTCAACGCCGGCCAGCCGGGCCGACACGCTTTTGGCGAAGTCGCTGGCCACCTGCACCTGGCGCAGCAGCGGGAACATGTCGGGGAAAAGGCGCGCCTGCAGCAGCGCGTTGGGGTCGATGTTCTTGGCCGCCGCATGGGCTTCGGCCTTGGCCAGGACGCCCTTCAGGCCGCCCAGCATCTGCTTGAAAACGGGAACAGAGGTGGTGTAGATGCTGCTGGTCATGGAATACTTTCGGTAGATAGGGGAATAGGGATAGGGGATAGCCTGCCGCACCCTGCGCGCGGGCGCCATGCATTCTCGCCGGATTGCAGTTGGCATGCGCAGGGCCGCGCCAATGGCCCGCCATGGCTGCGCGGCCTGCCGCAAAATAGTATGCTGTCATACAATTTTCCGCGCCTCGCCGCCGTCCCCTTAAAGGTCCCGCCATGAACGCCCCACTCCCCAACACCACCCACAGCGCCGTGCAGGCCGCCGACCTCGCCGCCCTGCCGCTGATAGAAAAATGGGTGTCCTTTGCCTCCGTCTCGCGCGACAGCAACCTGCCCCTGCTCGACTGGACGCAGGCGCGGCTCGAAGCGCTGGGCATTGAATGCCGCCGCACCTACGACGACAGCGGCAAGAAGGCCAACCTCTGGGCCACCCTGCCCGCGGAAAACGGCGAAACCAAGCTGGGCGGCCTGGTGCTGTCGGGCCACACCGACGTGGTGCCGGTGGACGGCCAGCCCTGGGACACCGACCCCTTCACCGCGCAGGTCATAGGCGACAAGCTCTACGGCCGCGGCGTGACCGACATGAAGAGCTACGGCGCGACCGCGCTCATGATGGTGCCCGAACTGCTCAAGCGCAAACTCAAGCGCCCGGTGCACCTGGCCTTCAGCTACGACGAGGAAGTCGGCTGCATAGGCGTGCGCCGCCTGATCGCCGACATGGTGGAGCAAGGCTACAAGCCTGCCGGCTGCATCGTGGGCGAACCCACCGGCATGCAGGTGGTGATCGCGCACAAGGGCAAGCATGCCTACAAGACGTCGGTGCGCGGCTTCGAGGCGCATTCCTCGCTCACGCCACTGGGCGTCAACGCGGTGGAGATCGCCTGCGAGTTTGTCGCCCACCTCAAGACCATGCACAAGCGCCTGGTCAAGGAAGGCCCGTTCGATCCGATCTACGACGTGCCGCACACCACCATCCACACCGGCGTGATCGCCGGCGGCACCGCGCTCAACATCATCCCGCGCGACTGCGACGTGACCTGGGAGATACGCCACCACCACATGAATTCGCCGGTCGAATTGTTCAACGAAGCCAAGAGCTTCGCCGACAGCCTCATCCCGGCCATGCAGGCCGTGGCGGCCGATACCGGCATCACGCACAAGCTCAACTCGGTGCTGCCCGGTTTCGCGACCGACGCCGGCAGCGAGATCGCGCAGCTGTGCTTCAAGTGCGCGGACGTCGACGCAAGCTCGGGCGCCGGCAAGGTCTCGTTTGGCACGGAAGCTGCATTGTTTCACCAGGCCGGTGTGCCGACCATCGTGTGCGGCCCCGGCCACATCGCGCAGGCGCACCAGCCCAATGAATGGGTCACGCTCGAGCAACTGGCCTGGTGCGAACGCTTCATGCGCCGCCTGGCCGACGAGATCTGCGTGAACTGAAAACCCGCCCGTAACGTAAAACAAACATCACCAACCGAGGGAAACACTCCATGATGCAACGCCGAAATTTCCTGGGCACCGGCCTGGCCCTGGCCGCGGGCAGCGCCTTCGCCCAGTCCAACACCAAGATCGCACGCATCGTGGTGCCCTTTGCCGCGGGCGGCGTGCAGGACTTGCTGGCGCGCGCCATGTCCACCGAGCTCGGTGCCGCGCTGGGCCAGACCGTCATCATCGAGAACCGCCCCGGCGCGGGCGGCACCGTGGGGACGGGCTACGTCGCAAAGTCGGCGCCCGACAGCGGTGCGATGGTGCTGGGCGCGGCCAGCCACAACATTGCCGGCTCGCTGTACACCAAACTCAGTTACGACCCGCAAAAAGACTTCGCCCCCATGGCGCACATCGGCACGGCCGATTACGTGCTGATGATCCATCCCGACGTGCCCGCCAAGACCGCGGCCGAGTACATACGCTATGCCAAGGCCAACCCCGGCAAGCTCAACTACGCCACCGCCGGCGTGGGCAGCGCCACGCACCTTTCCATGGCCTACTTCAACGGCCTGGCCGGTATCGATGTGGTGCATGTGCCGCTCAAGGCCACGGGCGAGGCGATCAACGAAGTGATCTCGGGCCGCGCGCAGGCCGTGATCGCCGCCAGCATTGGCGCGCTCGCCTTCGCCAAGGACAGCCGCATTCGCCTGATCGGCGTGACCTCGCCCAAGCGTTCCAAATACCTGCCGGACGTGCCCACCATCGCCGAGAGCGGCCTGCCCGGCTACCAGTTCGATTCCTGGTTCGGCCTGCTGGGCCCGGCGGCCACACCGGCGGCCGAGGTCAACCGCGTCAACGCGGCCATGGCCAAGGTGCTCAAGGACCCGGTGGTGCTGGAGCGCCTCGACAAACAGGGCATTGAGCCCCTGGCCATGAGCAATGCCGACTTCGCGAAGCTGCTGGCGAACGACTACAAGCGCATGGCCGAAGTCGTGAAAGCTTCGGGCGCCAAAATCGAGTAAACCGGCCACCACCCGGCCGGGAAAACCGTCACGGGTTAACCCGCATGAACAAGCGGCCACGGTGGCACAACAGGCCGGCCCAAGTGGAATAGACTCCGGTGGGCCGGCAGGTCTCGCAGAGACGAGCTCGCCGGCGAGTGGCACGATTCATGCGTTGTCTGTCGCATGACGAAAGTCGCGCTAGCGCGGTTTTTGTTTCGGGGAGCACGCCAGACGCCTCATCAAGGGCGCAGCTGCTGAAAGTTCTGATTCATGACCTGGTCCCTCATCGCGCGCGATTCATCGGGCGCGTTTGGCGTGGCGGTTGCCAGCAAATTTTTTGCCGTGGGCGCGCTGTGCCCGCACGCCCGCAGCGGCGTGGGCGCCCTGGCCACGCAGGCGCTGGTCAACCCCCTGTATGCCGCGCCGGCGCTGGACGGCCTGGCCTTCGGCCAGTCTCCCGACTACATCATCAAGCGCCTGACCTCGGCCGACGAAGGCCGTGACCACCGCCAGCTGCACCTGATAGGCGCAAACGGCCAGGCCGCCGGCTACACCGGCAGCGCCTGCATAGACTGGTGCGGCCACAGGGCGGGCCTTGGCTATTCGGTCGCCGGCAACATGCTGGCCGGCCCGCAGGTGATTGAAGCCACGGCTCTCGCCTATGAGGCCCATGCCGAACTGCCGTTTGCCGAACGCCTGATCACCGCGCTCGCCGCCGGTGAAGCCGCGGGCGGCGACAAGCGCGGCAAGCAGGCCGCGGCCCTGCTGGTCTTCACCACCGAGGACTACTGCGCGCTGGACATACGCGTGGATGACCACGCCGAACCCCTGCAGGAGTTGCGCCGTCTCTACGACAAAAGCATGGAGCGCTACCAGCCCTTCAGCACCTGCCTGCCCTCGCGGCGCAGCCCGGCCGGCGTCACCGACCGCGCGGTGATCGAGGCCGAGATCACCCGCTTTCACGCCCTGCGCGGCGGAGCCGCCGAATGACGGCTCTGTTGGAAGTGAACGGCCTGCGCACCAGCTTCAAGCTCGAAGGCGGCGGTGAATTCGCCGCGGTGGACGGCATCAGTTTTTCGGTGGAGTCGGGCCGCACGCTGGGCATCGTCGGTGAATCGGGCTGCGGCAAGAGCGTGACCTCGCTGTCCATCATGGGCCTGCTGCCCAAGGGCCAGGGCCGCGTCTCGGCAGGCTCCATACGCTTTGAAGGCACCGACCTGGCGACGCTGGGGCCGGACGCCATGCGCGCGCTGCGCGGCAACCGCATGGCCATGATCTTCCAGGAGCCCATGACCTCGCTGAACCCGGCCTTCACGATTGGCGACCAGCTCATCGAGGGCATACGCTGCCACCGGGACATCAGCGCGGCCGAGGCCAGGACCCACGCCATCGACATGCTGCGCCGCGTGCGCATCCCTTCACCCAAGCAGCGCATCGACGAATACCCGCACAAGCTCTCGGGCGGCATGCGCCAGCGCGTGATGATCGCCATGGCCCTGGCCTGCGAGCCGCAGCTGCTGATCGCCGACGAACCGACCACCGCGCTGGACGTCACCATCCAGGCGCAGGTACTGGACCTGATGCGCACGCTGCGCGAGGAGACCGGCACCGCCATCATCCTGATCACCCACGACCTGGGCGTGATCGCCGAGCTGGCCGACGACGTCGCCGTGATGTATTCCGGCAGGATCGTGGAGCGCGCGCCCGTGGCCCGGCTGTTCGCCGAACCGCAACACCCCTACACCATAGGGCTGCTCGGTTCCATCCCCAAGCTGCACCTGGCGCAGGAGCGGCTCAACGCGATCGAAGGCCAGGTGCCCACGCCCATGACACGCATGGACGGTTGCCGCTTCGCGCCGCGCTGCCCCTTCGCCGTCGACAAATGTTTGCAGGAGGTGCCGCCTTTGATGGACATGGGTGAAGGCCACGAGGCCGCCTGCTGGCGCGCGCCGCTGGATGCGGACACGTCAACCCGGCGCGGCACGAATGCCATGCCCAGTGAGGTGATGCCGTGAGCGCGCTGCTGAAAGTCGAAAACCTGGTCAAGCATTTCCCGGTGCGCCCGCACCTGTTCAGCCGCTCCAAAGCGCTTGTGCATGCGGTAGACGGGCTGAACTTCGAGCTGAACGCCGGCGAGACCATGGCGCTGGTGGGCGAGTCGGGCTGCGGCAAGTCCACCGTGGGCCGGCTGGTGCTGCGGCTGCTGGACGCGACCTCGGGCCAGGTCTGGTTTGACGGCGAGGACCTGATGGCGCTGCCGGCCGGCCGCCTGCGCGCCAAACGCCGCGAGCTGCAGATGATTTTCCAGGATCCGTATTCCTCGCTGAACCCGCGCATGACGGTGGAGCAGGCCCTGGCCGAGCCGCTGGCCCTGCACGGCCTGGCGCGTGGGCGGCACCGCGAGCGCGCCGCCGAGCTGCTGGACCTGGTGGGCCTGGCGCCGCAATACCTGCAGCGCTACCCGCATGAATTTTCCGGCGGGCAGCGCCAGCGCATAGGCATTGCGCGCGCGCTGGCGGTCGAGCCGCGGCTCATCGTCTGCGATGAGGCGGTGTCGGCGCTGGACGTGTCCATCCAGGCGCAGGTGGTCAACCTGCTGCAGGACTTGCAGCGGCGCCTGGGCCTGGCTTATGTGTTCATCGCGCACGACCTCGCGGTGGTCAAGCACATCGCCTCGCACGTCGCGGTGATGTACCTCGGTCAGATCGTCGAATACGCCGACAAGCAAAGCCTGTTCGCGCAGCCGCGCCATCCGTATACACAGGCCCTGCTGTCGGCGATCCCGGTACCCGAACCCGGCCTCAAGCGCGAGCGCACGCTGCTGCAGGGCGACGTGCCCAACCCCATCACCCCGCCCTCGGGCTGCCGCTTCAGGACGCGCTGCCCGCATGCGCGCGAGCGCTGCGCCGAGGAGGTGCCGGCGCTGCGTTCGCAAGGCGGCCACGCCGTGGCCTGCCATTTCTGGGAAGAGATCAAGGCGCCGGCCGGCATCACGGGCGGCACCGCAGTGAACGAGAGGCTGCTCCGGCTCCAGGCGGCTTTTCATGCGCAAGCGGCCTGATGGAGACCATGATGCTCACCACCACGCCGGCGCAAGGCAGCCCATCAAGCAAACCATCATCGCAACCGACAACCGTGAAGGAACAACCATGAGCAAGAAAATCCTGCTGAGCCTGGCGCTGGCCGCCACCGCCTGCGTGGCGCAGGCCCAAACCCTGCGCATAGGCCTGGCCGAAGACCCGGACGTGCTGGACCCGACGCTGGCGCGCAGCTTCGTGAGCCGCATTGTGTTTTCCTCGCTGTGCGACAAGCTGGTCGACATCGATGAAAAGCTCAACATCGTGCCGCAGCTGGCCACCTCCTACCAGTGGGCGGCCGACAACAAATCGCTCACCATGAAACTGCGCAGCGGCGTGACTTTCCATGACGGCGAGAAGTTTGATGCCGCCGCCGTGAAGTTCAACATAGACCGCCACAAAAACCTCGCGGGCTCGAATCGCCGCGGCGAACTCGCGCCCGTCACCACGGTGGACGTCATCGACGACCTCACCGTGAAGATCAACCTCAGCGCGCCTTTCTCGCCACTGCTGACGGTGCTGGCCGACCGCGCCGGCATGATGGTTTCGCCCAAGGCCGCGCAGGCAGCGCCCACCAACTTCGGCACCAGGCCGGTATGCTCGGGCCCCTTCAAATTCACCGAACGCGTGGCGCAGGACCGCATCGTGCTGGAGCGCTACGCCGGCTACTGGGACAAGGCCAACATCCACTTCGACAAGGTCGTGTTCCAGCCCATCGTGGACGCCACCGTGCGCCTGGCCAACCTGCGCTCCGGCCAGCTGGACTTCATCGAGCGCGTGGCGCCGTCCGACATCGCCTCTATCAAGGCCGACAAAAAGCTGGCCTTCTCGCGCATCACCGAGCTGGGCTACCAGGGCATCACCATCAATACCGGCAAGAGCGACCATGCCCAGAAGAACCCGCTGGGCCGCGACCCGCGCGTGCGCGAGGCTTTTGAGCTGTCGCTGGACCGCGCTGGCATCGTGCAGGTCGCGATGGACGGCGAAGCCACGCCGGGCAACCAGTGGGTGCCGCCCGCCAACAGCTTCTACGCCAGGAACGTGCCCATTCCCAAGCGCGACATCGCGCGCGCCAAACAGCTGCTGAAAGAAGCGGGTGTGCCCAACCCCAGCTTCACGCTGATGACGCCCACCACTTCCGATGCCCAGCGCGTGGCCCAGGTGGTGCAGGCCATGGCCAAGGAGGCCGGTTTTGACGTGAAGATACAGTCCACCGAGTTCGCCACCTCGCTGAACCTGGCCGACAAAGGCCAGTTCGACGCCTACGTGCTGGCCTGGAGCGGCCGCGCCGACCCGGATGGCAACCTGTTCAGCTTCTACGGCTGCAAGCAGCCGCTGAACTACAGCGGCGAATGCCGGCCGCAATGGGACGAGTTGCTGAACCGCTCGCGCAACACGCTGGACACCGCCGGCCGCATCAAGGTTTTCGCCACACTGGCGGCCGAGGCCGAGAAGGTCAAACCCGTGATTTACCTGTTCCACCGCAACTGGCTGTGGGCCTACAACAAGAAGATCACCGGCATGCGCACCGTGCCTGACGGTCTGGTGCGGCCCCAAGGCCTGAAGATGTAAAGCGGGCAACCGGCAGCAATCCACCCTTCATGCTCCAGTACCTGCTCAAGCGGCTTGCCGCGATCATCCCGACGGTGTTCTTTGTCACCGTCATCATCTTCGGGCTGCAGCAACTGCTGCCCGGTGACGCCGCGTCGGTCCTGGCCGGCGAAAACCAGGACCCGGAGGTGATCGCTTACCTGCAAAAAAAGATGCACCTTGACGAGCCGCTGCCCATGCGCTACGCCTACTGGATCTCCGGCGTGTTCCACGGCGACCTGGGTGAGTCGATGCGCATCCAGCAGCCGGTGCTGGACCTGATCAAGGAAAAGCTGCCGGTCACGCTGCAGCTGGCGGCCATGGCCATGGTCATCGCGCTGCTCATCGGCATCCCGGCCGGCATTGTCTCGGCCGTGGGCAAGGACTCGGCCTGGGACTACCTGGCCAATGTCATCGCGCTATGGGGCCTGTCCACGCCCAATTTCTGGCTGGGCATTTTGATGATCCTGGTGTTTTCGGTGCAGCTGGGCTGGCTGCCGGCCTCGGGTTATGTCAGCCCTTTTGAGGACCTCGGCGCCAACCTGGCGGCCATGATCATGCCGGCCTTTGTGCTGGGCAATGCGATTGCCGCCGTGCTGATGCGCCATACGCGCAGCGCCATGCTGCAGGTGCTCAATGCCGACTACGTGCGCACCGCGCGCGCCAAGGGTTTGAACGAGCGCCGCGTGGTGCTCAAGCATGCGCTGCGCAATGCGCTCACGCCCATCATCACGCTGGGCGCGCTCGAGTTCGGCACGCTGCTGTCGGGCGCGGTGCTGACCGAGCAGGTGTTTTCGATTCCCGGTTTCGGCAAGCTGATCGTGGACGCGGTGTTCAACCGCGACTACGCGGTCGTGCAGGGCGTGGCGCTGTTCACCTCCAGCGTCTACATCCTGCTCAACCTGCTGGCCGACCTGGCCTACTTCGTGGTCAACCCGCGGCTGAGGGGCTGAAAGCATGAGCGCAGTCCTTCCCGCCGTCCCTCCGCGCGAGGCCACGCCGGCGCGGCGCGCGCTGCGCCGCCTGATGCGCCGCCGCGGCGCCATGCTGGGCCTGGCCATCGTGGTGATGTTTGTGCTGCTGGCGCTGTCCGCCCCGTGGATCGCGCCCTACGACCCCGTCGCCACCAGCTGGAGCGCGGTGCGCAAGCCGCCCAGCCTGCAATACCTGTTCGGCACCGACGAAATCGGCCGCGACGTGCTCTCGCGCGTGGTGTGGGGCGCGCGCGCCTCGCTGCTGGCGGGCCTGGTATCGGTCTGCATTTCGATGGCATTGGGCGTGCCCATAGGCCTGCTGGCAGCCTACGTCGGCGGCTGGACGGACAGCCTGATTTCGCGCTTTACCGACGCCATGCTGGCCGTGCCATTCCTCATCCTGGCCATCGCGCTGGCCGCCTTCCTGGGCCCCAGCCTGAGCAACGCGATGATTGCCATCGGCGTGTCGGCCACGCCCATCTTCATACGCCTGACGCGCGCCCAGGTGCTGGCCATGAAGGTGGAAGACTTTGTCGAAGCGGCGCGCGCCGTGGGCAACCCGCACTGGCGCATCGCGCTGCGCCACATCCTGCCCAATGTGCTGCCGCCGCTGATCGTGCAGGCCTCGCTCGCAATTGCCGCGGCCATCATCGCCGAGGCCAGCCTGTCCTTCCTGGGCCTGGGCCAGCAGCCGCCGGCGCCCAGCTGGGGCAGCATGCTTAACACCGCCAAGAATTACGTGGACAATGCACCATGGATGGCGATCTGGCCCGGCCTTTCCATCTTTTTGCTGGTGTTGTCCTTCAACCTGCTGGGCGACGGACTGCGCGACGCGCTGGATCCCAAGCACAAATAATTCGCGCCGCAAGGCACCCACTTCCTCATCGACCATGCCGACTTTCGACGCCCTCCACTACCCTTACGCCTCCCGCCGCAACATGGTCTATGCCAACAAGGGCATGGTCGCCACCTCGCAGCCGCTGGCCGCGCAGGCGGGCCTGCAGGTGCTGCAGGCCGGCGGCAACGCCATCGACGCGGCGATTGCCACGGCCGCCGCGCTCACGGTGGTGGAACCGAATGCCAACGGCATAGGCGGCGACACCTTCGCGCTGGTCTGGCATGGCGGCAAGCTGCACGGCCTGAACGCCAGCGGCCCGGCGCCGCGCGCCATCAGCCTCGAAAAACTCACCAGCCAGGGATTGACCGAAGTGCCCAAGTACGGCCCGCTGCCCGTGACGGTGCCGGGCACGCCCGCCGCCTGGGCGGCATTGGCGCAGCGCTTCGGCAAATTGCCGCTCAAGACCTCGATGGCACGCGCCGTGGAGCTGGCGCGCGAAGGCTTTCCGGTTTCGCCCACCGTGGCCTCCGCCTGGCAGCAGGCCACGGCGCTGTTCCGTGAAAAATTCAAGGAAGCGTATTTCAAATCCTGGTTCGACACCTTCGCGTCTGAACGCGCGCCGCGGCCCGGTGAAATCTGGCGCTCCGCCGCGCATGCCGACACCCTGCAGTCGATTGCCGACACGGCCGCCGAAAGTTTTTACCGCGGCCCGCTGGCCGAACGCATCGCGGCCTTTGTGCAGTCGGCCGGTGGTTACCTGGCGAAGGAAGACCTGGCCGCCTTCCAGGTCGACTGGTGCGACCCGATCAGCGTCAGCTACCGAGGCTACGAGGTCTGGGAAATCCCGCCCAACGGCCACGGCCTGGTGGCCTTGATGGCGCTCAACATCCTCAAGGGCTTTGAGTTCAGCGAGCGCGACAGCCTGCGCACCCACCACCTGCAGATCGAGGCCATGAAGCTGGCTTTCGCCGACGGCCTGGCGCATATCGCCGACCCGGCGCACATGCGTGTCTCGGTGGCCGACCTGCTGTCGGACGCCTATGCGGCCGAACGCCGCGCGCTGATAGGCGAGCGCGCCCTGCAGCCCATGCCGGGCGAACCGTCGCGCGGCGGCACGGTCTACCTGAGCACGGCCGACGGCGAAGGCAATATGGTCTCGCTGATCCAGAGCAACTACATGGGTTTCGGCTCGGGCATGGTGGTGCCGGGCACCGGCATCGCGCTGCACAACCGCGGCAACAATTTTTCGCTGGACGCCGAACACCCCAACTGCCTGGCGCCGGGCAAGCGGCCCTACCACACCATCATCCCCGGCTTTTTGACCAAGGACGGCAAAGCAGTCGGCCCGTTCGGCGTGATGGGCGGCTTCATGCAGCCGCAAGGCCATGTGCAGATGGTGATGAACACCGTGGACTTCGGCCTGAACCCGCAGGCCTCGCTGGACGCGCCGCGCTGGGAGTGGGAAAGCGGCAAGCGCGTGAGCATTGAACGATCGACGCCCGAACACCTTTTCCACGGCCTCGCGGGCCTGGGCCATCAGGTGGTGTGGTCCGGCAACCGCATGGGCTTCGGCCGCGGGCAGATCATCTGGCGCAATGCCGACGGCGTGCTGTGCGGCGGCACTGAACCGCGGGCAGACGGCGCCATCGCGGCCTGGTAAAACCCCCGGCGCTCACGGGAGCGTCATACCGGCCGTGCCGGCCAGGTAGCGCTCCAGCACCGCCAGCTCGGCAACCGTGGGCGCCCCCTTGCCCGCGATGACGGCGTACAGGTTGCCCCGAAAGCCCTCACGCGGGTAATAACTGATGTAGCCGCAACCCATCAGCATCTGGGTAAAAGCGCTGGGCGCGAAGGTCGCGGCGGCGCCGCCGACCTCGGCTGAGTTGAGGCGCAGCTTTTGCGCACCGGCTACCGATGCCAGCGACAGCACCGCCGGCGTGTTGACCGGAAGGCGCGCCGGAGCCAGCACCTGCACTGTCAAGCCCTTGGCATCAATCCACCTGGCACGCGGCTGGCCGTTGAGAAAGCCGAGTTCCGAAAGCTGCGGGTCCTCCGTTTTCGAGGCCTGGAAGATCACGCCGGTATTGGTCGGCGCAGGAACGCTGAGGGCCGCCAGGGCGAAGTGCGCATCCTCGAGGTTGTAGGGCACGCGGTTGCGCGGGTTGGGCTGAACACCCGCCACGCGGCTGGACTTTTTGCACCAGAAGCCAAAGGACTCCGGCACGCTGTGGTCTGAATTCTTTTTGCCGTTGGTGACACGCATGATGGGCACCGACATGGGCCCCGTGGGGCCGTTGTCCTTGTTCATCCAGTTGATCATTTCCATGGCATTGCCCGGGCTGGATCCATAGCCCGAATCGGACACGGCGCGCACCACCTGACCCGCCGCGGCCGGCGCACCCAGCAGGTAGTCGGTATAGCCGTCGGCCAGTTCCCATTTGCAGGCGCCATATTTGGCGACGATGGCCAGTGCGGCGTCGGCAAGATTCGTCGCCGCATAGCCCACCGGGTCGCTCAGCGAAAACACCTTGCGCGGCGGCGGCACCTGGCCCGACAGCTGCCCGTCGCTGGTGTAGGTGAGCGTGGCGACCTGGTTGGCCGCCGGAGTGTAGGTAAAGCTGTCTTGCCCGTTCGCACCGGCGGGAATGGTCAGGCGCGACTTGCTCAGCGTACCCCCCTTGTTGGAAGCCACCGTGAGCACCACCGGCTGGGCCAGGTTGCCACGCGCATAGACGGTGATGGTGATGGGCGTGCCCGCCGTTGCATAGCCCGGCCCATCGTCATACAGGCTCGCCTGCACGATGCCGATCGCGGACTTGAGCACACCCGAGACCACCGGCTCCAGCGTCTTGTTCTGGTGCCAGCCGGGCACGTGGTTGATGGCGTAGTTGCGGATGGGCCAGTGGTTGCCGCCCATCCAGGTGTAGACCTCGCAGCCCGACTGCGCGGCCAGCACCACGGCTTGCGCGAACATGGCCTCCCAGCGCGGATCGTCGATGGGCATACCCACTTCGGTCAGCGCCAGCTTCACGCCCTTGGCCTTGGCCCAGTCGACCGCGATCTTGAGGCGGTCCGCGCCGGTGGAAACCTGGATGGGCCCCGTGCCGAAACCGGCGTTGAAGTTCTTGGCGACCTCGGTGTCGTAGTCAAAAAAAGCGCCGTTGCTGAAGGCGTCCAGGTACATATGGACTTCGTAGATCAGGTTGCTGCCCGACAGCGGAAACCCCGGGTTCCTGGTGCCTATGTACATGGCCGAGTCATAGAGGTTGCCGGCTACATAGATGGGGTTGGTCGGATCCACCGCGCGTATGGCCTGGATGGCGGCCTGCGCGAAGGTGGGCCATATCGTCAGGTCTTCGCCGCCCTTCACGGCTTCCTCATTCGACGCGATGACGCCCCCAGGCTTGGGCATGTCGTGCGGCTCGTTCATGAGGCCGTAGCCGCCGAAGCCCGGGTGGTCCTTCCACTTGGTTGCGGCGCGCGTCCAGAAGTCGGTGAAGTTCGCGATCTTGAGTGTCGCGCCCGGCGCCAGCGAAAAAATCCGCGACTGGATCTGCACCGCGTCCGTGGTGTAGGGCCGCAAGGGGCTGGGCGGCACGGTCAGCCCGATCACCGAGCCGTCGGGCTGGAAGCGGAAATCCTGGTAGCGGCCGTAGTTGTGGTTGTCGATGATGCAGCGCGTGCCGGCCGCCGCGTGGGCATCGAGCACGCCGGTGATGAAGGCCTCGTAGCCCGCATGGAAGGCGCCAGGATTGCCGATGGCGGCCTTGGCGGCCGTGTTGGCCACCGTATCGTGCAGCATGGGCTGCAGCAGCTCCCACTGGATGGGCAGGCGGTTCTTGATAAAACCGCAGTTGGCCAGGTAGGCCACGTCGGCCTTGCGCGGCACGGTGAAATGGTAGTTGGGCGCCGAACTGGTGTTGGCCCGCAGGCCGGGCTTGGCCCACTCCATGCCCGAGAGATTCGTGCCCATGGCGGGCATGCCGGCCGCGGCGCGCGCGACGGCGGCCCGCGCCTGCGGGCTCACGGCGAAGGGCCCGAGCGCCGCCAATGCGCCCGCCAGCAAGGTCGTTTGGGAAAATTCGCGTCTTTGCATGAGAACCTTTCCTGAAGAGCTTCAGGTTAAGCCCCAATCCGGCAACTTCATTACAGTTTGACGCAGCACTGAGCGCTGCTTACATTTCAGGTCCATTCGGCCCTGTCAGATCTGACAGCGGTGAAGGATTTGCGCACGCCATACCCTGGCAAACCGCCCCGGCATTGACGCCGAGCGCGATACCCCGAGGTCGGCGACAATGGCGCCTCTCTTTTTGACCGTCATCGCGCGCGCGGCGATGGTTCTTCTGCCGCCGCGTGCCAAGCTCCTGCTGCGCCGCACCCCGGCTTTGCGAAACATCTTTTCATGACCAAAAATTTCTTCCGGGCCGCCTTGGTGCTGGGCTTGCTGTCCGCCATCGGTCCCTTCGCCATCGACATGTACTTGCCCGCCCTGCCCTCCATCGGGCAGACCCTGGGCGCTTCCATGGGTGCGGTGCAGGCCAGCCTGATGGCCTTCTTCATCTCGCTGGGCATTGGCCAGATCATTTACGGCCCGGTGTCCGACATGGTGGGCCGCAAGGCGCCGCTGTATTTCGGCCTGCTGCTGTTTGCCGCGGGCAGCATAGGCTGCGCGCTGGCGCCCGACATCCACACGCTGGTGGTGCTGCGCTTCATCCAGGGCCTGGGCGCCTGCGCCGGCATGGTGGTGCCGCGCGCCGTCGTGCGCGACCTGCACACCGGCCATGACGCGGCGCGGCTGATGTCGCTGCTGATGCTGGTCTTCAGCGTCTCACCTATCCTGGCGCCGCTGGCCGGCAGCCTGCTGATCGAGTCTTTCGGCTGGCGCAGCGTGTTCTGGGCCGTCACGGTAGCGGCCGGCGCCGGCTTGCTGCTGGTGGGCTTCACCCTGCCCGAGACACGGCCGCCCGAGCAGCGCGTGGACAGCAGCTTCGGCAGCGCCATCAAGGCCTACGGCGTGCTGCTGCGCGACCGCCATTTCATGGGCCTGGTGTTTATCGGCGCTTTCGGCATCTCGAGTTTCTTCGCCTACCTGGCCAATTCGTCCTTTGTGCTGATAGACCACTACGGTCTCACGCCGCGCCAGTACAGCATCGCCTTCGCGGTCAATGCGGCCTCCTTCATCGGCGTGTCGCAGTTCACCGGCAAGCTGGCCGCGCGCTTCGGCCTGGTGCCCATCGTGAAGGTGGCGGTCACCGGCTACGCGGCCGTGATGGCGCTGCTGCTGGTCGTCAACCTGGCCGGCATCGAGCGGCTGGACGTCATGATCGCGCTGCTGCTGGTGGGTTACGGCTTCCTGGGCCTGGTGGTGCCGACCACCGCCGTGCTCGCGCTTGAAGAGCACGGTGCGATTGCCGGCACCGCTTCTGCCCTGATGGGCACCCTGCAGTTCGTGACCGGCGCTGTGGTGATGGCGACGGTCGGCGTGTTTGCCGACGGCACGGCCTTGCCCATGGTGGCCGGCATTGCGGGCTGCGCGCTGCTGGCGTATGCCATGGCGCGCGGAACGCTCGGTGGTGCGCGCAGCGCACCCGCCCCAGTCCGTTAAGAGCTGCTCACAAAACCCAGCGAAGCGATCCTGGCTAGGCGCGTCGCCGCAGACAGCGCACCAGCACGGCAAGGCGACGCAACAACGCCAGGAGGGTTTTTGAGCGGCTCTAAGCCTGCATGCGCAGGCGGCGGGCCATCTCTTCGGCGCGCGCATCGTCAATCTCACCCATCACCGCACCCAGGTTGACCGGGCCGGTCTTGTGCGCAAAGCGGCCTGTCAGCACCGTTTCGGGCTGCAGCACGCCGCGCTGGTACAGGTCCCAGATTTCGCTGCCGTAGTCAGTCTGCAGCAGCTCGGGCGCGAAACGGCCGAAAAAGCCGCGCAGGTTGGCCACGTCGCGCAGCAGCATGCGGCCCGCATGGTTGTTGCCGGCGGCGTCCACCGCCTGCGGCAAATCGATGATGACCGGGCCGGGTCGGCCCTCCGTCACGCCCAGCAAGATGTTGAACTCCGACAAATCGCCGTGCACGACACCGGCGCACAGCATGCGCACCACTTCCGTGAGCAGGGTGGCATGGTGCAGGCGCGCGTCTTCGGGCGTGAACTCCACGTCGTTCAAACGCGGCGCGGCGTCGCCGTGCTCGTCGGTCACCAGTTCCATCAGCAGCACGCCGTCGCAAAAATTATGCGGTTTAGGCACGCGCACGCCGGCCGCGGCCAGCCGGTAAAGCGCGTCGACCTCGGCGCTTTGCCAGGCCGCTTCGGTCGCCTGCCGGCCGAAACGCGTGCCCTTGGCCATGGCGCGCGCCTGGCGCGTGTTCTTGACCTTGCGGTTTTCGGTGTAGTCCACCGCCTGGCGAAAGCTGCGCTCGGTGGCATCTTTATAAACTTTAGCGCAGCGCGTGTCGTCGCCGCAACGCACCACATAGACCATGGCCTCCTTGCCGCTCATGAGCTGGCGCACGACGCTGTCGATCAGGCCTTCTTCGAGCAGGGACTGCAATCTTTGGGGTGTTTTCATGGAAGCCATTTTGCGCTTGCGGGCCGCACGGCCTTTTCAGCGCGCGATATGCCGAAAAAAAGCCTGCCCGTTTGAGCGGGCAGGTTCGTGTTGATGACAGGCGTGGTCAGTTGCTCAGCACCAGCTGCGCGATCACGCCGGTGGCGATGGCGACCAGGGCGTAATCGGCACCGACCTGCACCCACTGCTGGCCGCGCGGCGGCGCATGCAGGTGATGGCCGCGCCAGTCGTTCACCACATACTGCCGGCTGCGATACTGGTTCGGGATATGGCCGCCGCGGTAAAACTGCCGGCCATGCCCGTTGAAGTGGTGGTCGTTGCGGGCATCACGATGCTCGATGCCGCGGCGGTCCACGGGCCGATAACCGGGGCCGTAGCCGGGAGCGCCGGGTCCACGCTGCTCGACACGCGGCGGCTCGCCCCGCGGGCCGCGTCCGTCATAGCCTTGCGCAAATGACAGCGAGGCAAAGCCCAGCGACGCTGCGGCAATGGCACACACAATGGCTGTTGATTTCATGTCGACTCCTTGGGGTTGGTGAGTCTTCATGGTGTTCCCCTGCCGTGTCGGGGTCGCAAAGCCGCGGGGATGTTTGTGTAAAGAACCTGTTGCAATGTGCAAGGCTTGCAGCTCAGGCCGCTTCAAGCAAATGCTGATGCGCGGCAGCGTATTCAAGTTTTTCGCTGCGCAACGACTGGGCCAGCCAAGCCTCCACCAATACCGGGTCGTTCACCGTCTTGATCGCCTGGTAAGCCGCCTCCGCTTCGGGGAAGCGCCGCCGCAAAAAATTCAGCCACTGTTTGAGCCGCCCCGCCCTGGCGCGCGGTTCAATCCTTGAGCAGACGATGCGCCAGAAGTCAGCAACCAGCGGCAGCAAATTCGGCCAGTCCACGGCGGCCTGCATGCCCTGCCTGTCCGCCTTGATCGCCAGGCCGAGGCCCGGGTCGCGCACCGCACCGCGGCCAATCATCAGCGTGTCGCAACCTGAAAGCTCGCGGCAGCGCCGCGCGTCCTCCACCGTCCAGATTTCACCGTTGGCCACCACCGGGATCTTCACCGCCGCGCGTATGTCGGCAATGCGCTCCCAGTAGGCCGGCGGCCGGTAGGCCTGGGCTTTGGTGCGGCCATGCACGACCAGCTCGCCCGCACCGCCTGCTTCGATGGCGAGCGCGCATTCAACGGCACGCGTGTCGTCCTCATAACCCAGGCGCATCTTGGCCGACACGGGCATCGGTGCCGGAACCGCACGGCGCACCGCACCCACGACGGCCGTCAGCGTCTCGGGCTCCCTGAGCAGCGAAGCGCCGCCACCGTGACGATTGACAACGGCCGCCGGGCAACCGAAATTCAGGTCTATTCCATCCGGCCCCAGGCTTGCAAGCCGCGCGGCATTCTCGGCCATGCAACCCGGGTCCGAGCCCAGCAGCTGCGCGCGCACCGGCACGCCGGCCAGCGTGCGTCCTCCGTTGTGCAGCTCGGGCACGATGCGGTAGAACACGCGCTCGGGCAGCAGCTGGTCGGTGATGCGGATGAATTCAGAAACGCAGCGGTCTATGCCGCCGACCCGCGTGAGGATATCGCGCAGCACAAAGTCCAGCAGGCCCTCCATGGGGGCCAGCAGAACGGTGGCGTGGGCATCAGCCTTCATCGCGACCTTCATCGCATTCAATGGCTATTTGGCGGCCAGGCGCCACAAAGACGTGACTTCAGCCGCGCGCGCCGCGTGCAGCGCGTCGCTTGCGTCCGAAGCCTTGGGGTGCTGCGGCTGCGCGTCAAGGCGATCCACCACCTTGAGGCCTGCGGCATCAATGGCGTCCAGCAACCACTCGCGCGTGCGCAGGCCCAGGTGCTCGGCCAGGTCCGACAGGATCAGCCAGCCCTCGCCCTTGGGCTCCAGGTGTGCGGCCAAGCCCTTGAGGAAGCCCAGCAGCATGCGGCTGTCTTCGTCATACACGGCATGCTCGACCGGCGAGCCGGGGCGCGCGGGCAGCCAGGGCGGGTTGCACACAATGATGTGGGCGCGGCCTTCGGGAAACAAGTCGGCCTTGCGCACCTCGACCTGCGGAAAGCCCAGGCGCTTGAGGTTCTCGCGCGCACAGGCCAGCGCACGCGGGTCCTGGTCGGTCGCGATGACACGCTGCACGCCGCTGCGCAGGGCCAGCACGGCGGCCAGCACGCCCGTGCCCGTGCCGATGTCAAAGCCCAGCAGGTCGGCCGTACCTTCGGGCACGGGCGCCTGGGCCACCAGGTCTATGTATTCACCGCGCACCGGCGAGAACACACCGTAATGCGGATGGATGCGGTTGTGCGGGCCGTCCTCGCCCAGCGCGGGAATCGGCACGCCCTTGCGGCGCCATTCATGCGCGCTGATAAAGCCCATCAGCTCGCGCAAGGAGGCGACTGACGCGCCGCCCTCTGCCTGAGCAGGGCCCCAGGCTTCAGCGCAAGCTTTTTTCGCATCCGGCGCGCGGCGCAAAGGGATGCTGTAGTCCGCATCAAAGGGAACCAGCACCATGCTCAGCACGCGCGCGCGCTGCGCCTGGGCCTGGCGGTGCAGATGGAAGGCCTGAGGGAACACCGGCGCCGGCGTTTCAACCGGGGTGCCGGCCTTTGCCACATTTGCAGTTCCTTCCGCCTTTTCGGCCTTGACGCGCTTCTCGCGTTTGGGTTTGGCCGGTTTGTCGACCCGGCGCGCGAGCGCCTGCACCAGCATGCGGGCATTCTGGAAGTCCCCGCGCCACAGCAGCCCCGTGCCCTCGCAAGCCAAGCGATAGGCGGTATCCGCGCTCATGCTGTCGTCGGCCAGCACCACACGCTTGGGCGGCGCCGCGCCGCGCTCGGAACGCCAGCGCGCGGAACGCGCCTGGCCGCCTTCCGTCCAGTGGATCAGGACGGGTTCAGACGATGGGACAGAAACGGTAGTTGAAACAGGCATCAGGAGCAAACACAGCAAAGGGAGCCGAGTGTTTTAACAGATGCGGCAACCCGTTTGGGCGGAATGGCCCTAAAACGGCCTGCCAAAGCAGAATATGGCCGCTTTTCGGGTGACACCTCGGTAGCAGCTCAAGGCTTGAGCGTGAAGGCAATCACGATTTGTTCGGGGGTTTGCTTGAACTCCGCAATGACCGCCTGCTTTGACTTCTCCGAAATCTCGGCAAGTGTCCCATTGACTGGAAGCCCCTCAAACGTCACGTTCACCGACCTCAGCGAGCCGTTGTTCCAGTTGAAACCGACGAACGATTTCAGCCCCAATGATTTTTCCAGCTCCTTGGAGACCGCCTCCGAGTGCGCAAAACCTTCTCGCAAAGTGTCAAACGGCCCACAAGCGCAAAGGGAAATCGCCAGCGCGGCACTTGCTGCCCAACGCAGAGACATGGGAATTCCGTTCTTTTCGCGGGAGCGCCCGCGGCCGAACCGCAAAGCAACCCCCGGTCCTTGCATGTTCAGGTTAGGTACCCCATGATTTGGTTTGTTCATACGCGTCCGGCATTGGAGGGAAAGCATGCATCGTATCGAAGTTGCCACTGAGGCAGCGCATGCCGTCCCTTCTCAAGCGGGGCCAGGGTCCGGCTTTGCCGGCCCAAAGGCGCCCGTTCCCTGCAAGGGGAGAGGAAGCTACACGCAGTGAGCTTCAACAGGGGTGTACCTATCTCCCGTCCCCTGCAAGGGGAAAGGGCGCTACACGCAGTGAGCGCCAATAGGGGTGTTCAGACTGTCCAGCCGCCGCCCAAGGCCCGGATCAGCCCCACCGTCGCCAGGTACTGCGAGGTTTTCACCTGCAGCGCCTGGCGCCGGTTGCGCAGCTCGCTGCGCTGGGCGTCCAGCAATTCGAGCTGGCTGACAAAGCCGTTGCGGTAGCGTGAATCCGACAGCACCGTGGCGCGCGTGGCCGAGGCCACGGAGCGCGACTGCGCTTCGGATTGCTCGGCCAGCAGGCGTATGGCCACGAGCTGGTCTTCCACGTCCTTGAAGGCGACGAGGATCTGCTCGCGGTAGTTGGCCAGGGCGATGTCGAGTTCGGCATTCGCGTTCTGCACGCCCGCCTGGCGGCGGCCGCCGTCAAAGATCGGCAGCGACAGCAAAGCGCCCACACCCCAGGCCTGGCTTGAGACCTTGAACAGGTCCTTGATCTCGGGCGCGGCATAACCGGCGTTGCCGGTCAGCGAGAAGGTCGGGAACCAGGCGGCCTTGGCAACGCCCACGCGGGCCTGCGCGGCCTGCATGCTGCTTTGCGCGGCGGCAACGTCGGGGCGGCGCTCCAGCACCGTGCTGGGCACGCCGGCCGGGATGACCGGCAGCGCCGTCGACCACTCCGTGGGCGCGACGGCAAAATTCGAAGCCACCTCACCGACCAGCACGGCCAGCGCATGCTCCAGTTCGGCGCGGCGGCGGTCCAGCGCCAGCGCTTCCGATTCGGTGGCGGCCACCTCGGTGCGCACACGGGCCACGTCCAGCTCGGCCACGTCGCCTTCCTTGAAGCGCACTTCCGTCAGGCGCAGCGTGTTGCGGTAGGCCTGCAGCGTGTCGCGCACCAGGGTGCGCTCGGTATCGAGCGAACGCAGGTTGAGGTAGGTTTGCGCCACATCGGCCTGCACCAGCAGTTGCGTGCTGCGCAGCAGGGCTTCGCGCGACTTTGCGTCCAGCGAGGCGGCGTCGGAGTTGAGCGACAACTTGCCGATCAGGTCGACTTCATACGAAAAATTGGCGGCGGCCGTGACCGTGGTTTGCGCCACGCGATTCGTGGTGATGTTGCTCTGGCGCACCGCGCCGCCGCTCAAACCCACTTGCGGCAGGCGGTCGGCGTCGGTGTTGCGCAAGATCGCCCGCGCCTGGGCCAGGCGGCCCGCGGCCACTTTGACGCTGTTGTTGTTAGCGGCCGCCTGCTCGACCAACTGGTCGAGCACGGGGTCGGCAAACACCTTCCACCAGGCACCCTGCGATTGCGGGGCCGTTGCCGCGGCATTGGCGGTCGGCGTGCCGGCGTTTTCCTTGTAGGCCGCCGGCGCGGCGGGAATGCTGGCTGGGTCTACCGAAGCGCTGGTGGCGCAGCCTGCCAGCACCAGGGCGGCCAGCAGGGGCAGCAGCGCGCTGCGCAATTTTGTTGATGTGCGGTTCATGATGAACTCCTGTACTTGATGCTTGTTGTTATTCGTGCAACTTGAGGGGCGCTGCGGGTTGTGCCTGCGTGCCTGCACCGCCTGCGCCCGCGAAGGCCTCGAGATGCGGCACTTCGCCGTGCAGCTTGAGCGGACGGTTGCCGGTGAGGCGGCGCAAGGTGACGTAGAACACCGGCGTGAGGAAGAGGCCGAAGGCCGTCACGCCAATCATTCCCGAGAACACCGCCACACCCATGGCATGGCGCATTTCGGCGCCGGCGCCGGTCGACAGCACCAGGGGCAGCACGCCCATGATGAAGGCCAGCGAGGTCATCAGGATGGGGCGCAGGCGCAGACGGCTGGCTTCAATGGCGGCCTGCAGCGGCGTGCGCCCGGCAAACTCGAGCTCGCGCGCAAACTCCACAATCAGGATGGCGTTCTTGGCCGACAGCCCCACCAGTACGATCAAGCCGATCTGCGTGAAGATGTTGTTGTCACCGCCGGTCAGCTTCACGCCCAGCATGGCGGCCAGCAGGCCCATGGGCACGATCAGCACGATGGCGATCGGCAGGGTCAGGCTTTCATACTGCGCAGCCAGCACCAGGAAAACCAGCAGCAGCGCCAGCGGGAACACCCACATGGCCGAGTTGCCGGCGATGATTTCCTGGTAGGTCAGGTCGGTCCACTCATAGCTGATGCCGGGCGGCAGGGTCTCGGCCGCGATGCGGGCAACCGCGTCCTGCGCCTGGCCCGACGAATAGCCGGGCGCGGCGCCGCCGTTGATGTCGGCCGACAGGAAGCCGTTGTAGCGCATGGCGCGTTCCGGGCCGAAGCTGGGCGTGACCTTCATCAGCGCCGACAGCGGCACCATCTCGCCGGTGGCCGAGCGCACCTTGAGCAGGCCGATGTCTTCGGCGCGGGCGCGGTAAGGCGCATCGGCCTGGACCCGCACGGAATACGTGCGGCCGAACTTGTTGAAGTCGTTGGCGTACAGGCTGCCCAGGTAGATCTGCATGGTGTCGAACACGTCGGTCACCGGCACGCCGAGCTGGCGCGCCTTGGTGCGGTCGATGTCGGCATAGAGCTGCGGCACGTTGACCTGGAAGCTCGAGAACAAGCCGGCCAGTTCAGGCGTCTGGTAGGCCTTGGCCATGAAGTCCTTGGTGGCCTTGTCCAGCGCGGCGTAGCCGAGCGAGCCGCGGTCTTCCAGCTGCAGCTTGAAGCCGCCGGTGGTGCCCAGGCCCTGCACGGGCGGCGGCGGGAACATCGCGATAAACGCTTCCTGAATACCGCTGAACTTGCCGTTGAGCTGGCCGGCGATGGCGCCCGCGCTCAGGTCCGCGCTCTTGCGCTCGTCAAAGGGCTTGAGCGAGAGAAACACGATGCCGGAGTTGGAGCTGTTGGTAAAGCCGTTGATCGACAGGCCGGGGAAGGCAATCGCGTGCTCCACGCCGGGCTGCTTCATCGCGATGTCGCTGATGCGGCGGATCACGTCTTCGGTACGGTCCAGCGTGGCGCCGTCGGGCAACTGCGCAAAACCGATCAGGTACTGCTTGTCCTGGCCGGGCACAAAGCCGCTGGGCACGGCCTTGAACAGGCCCGTGGTCGCCAGCACCAGCACCAGGTAGACGCCCAGCATGATGGCCTTGCGCGAGATCGCGCCCTTGA
Organism: Polaromonas sp. P3_B1; assembly: GCF_056402935.1. NCBI lineage: Bacteria > Pseudomonadati > Pseudomonadota > Betaproteobacteria > Burkholderiales > Comamonadaceae > Polaromonas > Polaromonas sp. P3_B1. The sequence goes on along the minus strand of NZ_JBFUGK010000043.1, from coordinate 7,974 downwards.
CGCCGCGGCTGTAGTTCTCGGAACCGCGGCTGAAGGCCTTGTTGAAGGCGCCGAAGAAGCGGCCGAAGACCTTGTCCATACCGCGGGTCAGCGCGTCCTTGGGCGCGTCATGGCCCTTGAGCAACAGGGAGGCCAGCGCAGGCGACAAGGTCAGCGAGTTGATCGCGGAGATCACGGTCGAGATGGCGATGGTGAGCGCGAACTGCTTGTAAAACTGGCCCGACAGGCCGGTGATGAAAGCCAGCGGCACGAACACGGCGATCAGCACCAGGGCAATCGCGATGATGGGCCCGGACACCTCGCGCATGGCGCGGTAGGTGGCGTCGCGCGGACTCAGCCCCGCCTCGATGTTGCGCTCCACGTTCTCCACCACCACGATGGCGTCGTCCACCACGATACCGATCGCCAGCACCAGCCCGAACAGGCTGAGCGCGTTGATCGAAAACCCGAAGAGGTGCATCACCGCGAAGGTGCCGATGACGGAAATAGGCACGGCCAGCAGCGGAATGACCGAAGCGCGCCAGGTCTGCAGGAAGATGATCACGACCAGCACCACCAATGCCACGGCCTCAAGCAGCGTGTGCACCACGGCTTCGATGGAGGAACGCACGAACTGCGTGGTGTCGTAGACGATCTCGTAGTCCACGCCTTCGGGCATGTTCTTCTTGAGCTCTTTCATCACGGCCTGCACGTCATCCGAAATCTGGATGGCGTTGGAGCCCGGCGCGGCGAACACCGGCACGGCCACGGCCTGCTTGTTGTCCAGCAGCGAGCGCAGCGCGTAATCGGAAGCGCCCAGCTCCAGGCGGGAAATATCGCGCAGACGCGTCACGGCGCCGTTCCGGTCGGTCTTGACGATGATGTCGCCGAACTCTTCTTCACTTTGCAGGCGGCCCTGTGCGTTGATGGACAGCTGCATGTCCACGCCGGGAAGGCCGGGCGAAGCGCCCACCACACCGGCGGCGGCCTGGATGTTCTGCTCGCGGATGGCGCGCACCACGTCGCCGGCGGACAAGCCGCGCTCAGCCACCTTTTGCGGGTCCAGCCAGACGCGCATCGAATAGTCGCCCGAACCGAAGAGCTGCACCTGGCCCACGCCGTTGATGCGCGCCAGGCGGTCCTTGACGTTGAGCACCGCGTAGTTGCGCAGGTAGGTCATGTCGTAGCGGTCGTTGGGCGAGAGCAAGTGCACCACCATGGTCAGGTCGGGTGAGCTCTTGATGGTGGTGATGCCCAGGCGGCGCACTTCCTCGGGCAGGCGCGGCTCGGCTTGCGAGACGCGGTTTTGCACCAGTTGCTGCGCCTTGTCCGGGTCGGTACCCAGCTTGAAGGTGACGTTGAGCGTCATCAGGCCGTCGGTGGTGGCCTGGCTGCTCATGTAGAGCATGCCGTCCACGCCGTTGATGGATTCCTCCAGCGGCGTGGCCACGGTTTCGGCGATCACCTTGGGGTTGGCGCCCGGATAGTTGGCGCGCACCACCACGGTGGGCGGCACCACGTCCGGGTATTCGGCGATCGGCAGCGAGCGCAGCGCGATCAGTCCGGCGATGAACATCAGCAGCGACAGCACGCCGGCAAAGATGGGCCGGTCAATAAAAAACTTGGATAAATTCATGGCAGTTCTTCTTGTTCAGGTGTCGAGCAAGGCTCAGGATTTCGCCGCGACCTTGACCGGTTTCTCGGTGAGCTCGGCCTTGGCGGACATTTCCACCACTTGCGGCGCGACCAGCGCGCCCGGACGGATGCGCTGCAGGCCGTTGACGACGATGCGTTCGTTGGCGGCCAGGCCGCCCTTCACCACGCGCAGGCCGTTGACGGCCGCGCCCAGCGTGACTTCGCGGTACACCGCCTTGTTGTCGGCGCCCACCACCAGCACGAATTTCTTGTTCTGGTCGGTGCCGACGGCGCGTTCGTTGATCAGCAAGGCCGTGCCCTTGGTGGCCTGGCCCATGCGGATGCGCGCGAACTGGCCGGGCATCAGCTGGCCGTCCTTGTTGTCAAAGACGGCGCGGGCGCGCACGGTGCCGCTGCGGGCATCGACCTGGTTGTCGACGAGTTGCAGCTTGCCTTCAAACGGCGTGTCGGTGCTGGCGGCGGTGCCCATCTGCACGGGGATGCGCTCCAGGTTGCGGCTGGCCGGGCCGCCATTGCCGCCATTTCCGCCCACGTCTTTCAGGGCCTTGGTGACGACCTGCTCGTCGGCATCAAAGCTTGCGTAGATCGGGCTCACGGACACCAGCGTGGTCAGCACGGGAGCGCCCGGGCCGGCGGCGACCAGGTTGCCCACGGTCACTTCGAGCTTGCCGACACGGCCGGCCACCGGCGCGCGCACCTGGGTGTAGCCCAGGCTCAGCTGCGCCGATTGCAGGGCCGCCTGCGCGGCGCGCAGATTGGCTTCGGCTTCGCCCTTGCCGTTGGTGCGCTCGTCGAATTCACGCTTGGAGATGGCCTGCTCGCTCCACAGGCGCTGCGAACGCTCCTGCTCGCCCTTGGCCTGGGTGACCCGGGCCTGGGCCGCCGCAACCTGCGCATCGGCGCGTTCCACGTCGGCGGCATAGGGCGCCGGGTCTATGGTCAGCAGCAGGTCGCCCTTCTTGACGAGCGCGCCTTCGCGAAAGTGCACCGACTGGATGGTACCGGCCACGCGCGAGCGCACGTCCACGCGCTCGACCGCCTCCAGCCGGCCTGAGAACTCGTCCCAGGCGGAGACGTCGCTCTGCACCACGGCGGCGACCGAGACCGGGGTGGCTTGTGGCGCGGCAGGGCCGGACTGGGCGCGGGTGCCGGAGACGCCGAAGACTGCGGCGGAGATGCCGGTCACGGCCAGCACGGCGAGGGCCACGGCCAGCAGGCGGCGTTTGGGGGTTTGGAGTGGGATGGTTGGCATGTCAATTCTCTCGAAGGTGAAATGGATGAAACTGAAAACGAATGAGGGGCAAGCGGATTTGGTAAAAGCGGCGACTCTAAAACCTCAACTTATGTTGAGGTCAAGCGCGCAGCGCATAACACGGGGGCCGCGCAGGGACATCAAGCTGCCGCGAGCCTTGGGCTGCGCGGCGCTGCTCGGTATCCAGGTGAATCAATGGCGATGGCAATGTCATGGTGAACTCCCTCAAAGAAAAATGGATGCAATGAAACTCAAGCGGTGGCGCTGTGCGCGGCCGTCCGCGCATCGAGCGCGGTGGCGAAAAATCGGCTGAAACGCTCGTGGATGAGCGGCGCCCAGGCTTTTTGGGGGTCCGCCGGTTCCTGGTAACTGCAGGGCCAGCCGGTGGGCACCGGCAGCACCGTGTCCAGCGCGACCAGGCCGGCGGCGCGCAGGCGCGCGGCATAGGCCAGCGTCTCGTCGCGCAGCGGGTCGTCCTGCGCCGTGATCAGCAGCGTGGGCGGCAGGCCGACCAGGCGAAATGCCGAGCCCGGCGCGGCATAGGGGTGGCTGGCGTCTTCCAGGCGCGGCAGGTAGTTGTGCCAGCCGTCGGCCCAGGTGCAGCCCACCGGGCCGGCTTCAGCGTCGCGCAGCGAAGCCGTGGCCAGGCAAGGGTCCAGCATGGGCGACAGCAGAATTTGCCCGGCCAGCGCCGGCTCATGCAGGTCGCGCGCCATCAGCGCCACGGCGGCGGCAATGTTGCCGCCGGCCTCTTCGCCGGCCACAAACAAGGGCGCACCCACGCCGGCCAGCTTGTGGCGCGCCTTGAAGGCCCACTCCAGCGCGGCATAGCCCATCTCCACGGCACTGGGAAACGGGTGTTCGGGCGCCAGCGGATAGTCCAGCGACATCACCACGGCACCCGCATCGGCCAACAGGCCGGCCACGCAGGAGCCGCCTTCGAGCGAGCCGCCCACAAAGGCGCCGGCGTGGAAATGCACCACCAGCGGCGCCACGCCCGTACCCTTGCGGCCATAGAAACGCACATCCAGCGGCTTTTTCAGCGCAAGCTGGATCTGTTTTTCGACCCACGGGGGGGCGGCTTTGTCGGCGCCGTTCATGGCGGGCTGGTGGCTTTTCATCATCGTGACCGCAAAGGGTCTCCGGTTTGTTGCAATGCAGCAGAAGATACGCGCGGGCTCTCACTTAATAAATAGCTGTTCTGTTTATTCTTTATTTCACCAATGCAACAATCAGGGGATGGGTAAGCTCAACAAGCTTTGCTACCGTGCCGCCCGGCGATGCATGCAGGCGCGAAGTGTTGGCCTTGCCACCATGGCAGGGTCAACGAACCCAGGGAAAACCCGGACGCAACCAAGGGCTATTCGGCGGCTGTCACGGGAAGTTGCCAGGATGGTCACAATCGCCCCTCGCAGCTCCCCTGTGAACCGCCCTTCACGCATCTCCCCGACTTTCCCCCAGACCCCTGCGGCCACCCGCCGGCGGGGGACGAGGCAGCAGGCCGACCCGCCCGCCATGCCTCATGTGCATTGACAGACCTCTTACCAGGACAGGACTTCTCATGGACAAGTTTTCCGCAATGCAGGCCTTTGTGAGGGTCGTGGAAGCCGGCACTTTCACCAAGGCCGCCGACTCCATGGGCATGCCCAAGCCGACCGTGACGCGCCTGATCCAGACGCTGGAGCAGTCGCTGGACACCAAGCTGCTCAATCGCACCACGCGCAAGGTCACGGTGACGGCCGACGGCGCGGCGTATTACGAGCGCGCCGGCCGCCTGCTCGGCGAAATGGAGGAACTAGAGTCGAGCATGTCGCGCGCCAAAGCCAGCCCGCGCGGGCGCCTCAAGGTGGACATTCCTTCTTCCCTGGGCCTGGCGGTGATCATCCCCGCCCTGCCGGATTTTTATGCGCGCTATCCCGACATCCAGCTGGAACTGGGCGTAAGCGACCGGCCCATTGACATCCTGGCCGAGAACGTGGACTGCGTGATACGCGGCGGCGAGATCAGCGACCAGTCGCTGGTGGCGCGCCGCATCGGCGAGTTCTACCTGATGTCCTGCGCTTCACCGGCTTACCTCAAACGCCACGGCGTGCCGCAGCATCCGCAGGAACTGGCGCACGGCCACCGGTTGATCCGGTATTTTTCGCCGCGCGACGGCAAGCTCTACAACGTCACCCTGCACAAGGATGGACAGGAAGTGGAGATCGCAGGCCACCACCAGCTTTCGGTCAATGACTCCAATGCCGGCGTGGCGGCGGCACTGGCCGGCCTGGGCGTGCTGCAGACGCTCACCTTCCTGGTCCAGCACCATGTCAGCAGCGGCGCGCTGGAGCCGCTGTTCAACGGCTGGTGGACTGCGGCCAAACCCATTCATGTGGTCTATCCGCCCAACCGCCACCTGAGCAACAAGGTGCGCGTGTTTGTCGACTGGGTCGCCGACCTCTTCGCCAGGCACGACCTGATCCAGCGCAAGAGCACCCTGCCGGGACGCATCGCGCGCGCCGAGGCTGCCGCTGAAGCGTTTATCGAGTAGGCGCGCTGGGCCGGCCTTTCCTACAGCCGGCGTCACCACCAACCTACAGGGCGTGCAGCCTGCGGGGGCTACGCTGAAGGCCTGTCCTTCCTTTGTCCCTTACCTTGCTTGCGAAAGACCCGACATGCCAAGATTGAAAGCACCCGCGCCTGATGCAGAAAGCCGCAAGGCACTGGAGCAACGCGCGCGGGAGGCCGTGCTCCCTGCGCCGCCCCAGCAAAAAGGCCGCTGGCCTTTTCCCGTATCCGACGACCAGCCTGCAGGCGAAGCCGCCGACAGCACGCGCGAATCGCCGCACGAAAAGCCCGCGCGCAAATCCGGCGACTAAGGAGAGACTCAGCGCGGCTTCAGCCGCCTGGCCATGTTCACGAGCAGCAGCACCAGCGCGCCCGCCACCAGGCCCACCAGCGCATCCATGAGCAGCGGCGTGATTGCGGCCGGAAAAGCGCCGGCGCCATCCGCCACTCGCTGCGCAAACGAGTCGATGAAGTGGTGCAAAGGCGCAAAGCCATGCGTGAGGATGCCGCCGCCCACCAGGAACATTGCCGCAGTGCCCGCCACCGACAGCCCTTTCATCAACCAGGGTGCGGCCCACAGGATGGCCCGCCCCAGGCTTCGCTGCAGGCTCGGCAAGCTCCCCTCCCCCGCACGCCGGCTCAGGTACAGCCCACCGTCGTCGAGTTTGACGATGCCCGCCACCAGGCCGTACACCCCTACCGTCATGAGCACAGCGATACCGCAGAGCACCGCGACCTGCGTGATGAACGGGCTGGCCTGCACCGTGCCCAGCGTGATCGCAATGATCTCGGCCGACAGGATGAAGTCGGTGCGCACCGCGCCTTTGATCTTGTCCTTTTCCAGCGCCACCAGGTCCACCGCGGGGTTGGCCAGTGCCGTGGCGAGCGCCTCATGCTCAGCCGCCTGCTCGTGTGCGCTGTGCATGAATTTGTGGGCGAGCTTTTCAAAACCCTCATAGCAGAGGAAGGCGCCGCCCACCATCAGCAGCGGCGTCACCGCCCAGGGCGCAAAAGCGCTGATGGCCAGCGCCGCCGGCACCAGGATGGCCTTGTTGATGAAAGAACCCTTGGCCACGGCCCAGACCACCGGCAGTTCGCGATCGGCCTTGACGCCGGCAACCTGCTGGGCGTTGAGGGCCAGGTCGTCGCCCAGCACGCCGGCGGTTTTCTTGGCGGCGGCTTTGGAAAGCAGCGCCACGTCGTCCAGTACGGTGGCGATGTCGTCAATCAATGCAAGCAGGCTGCTGGCCATAGGTGTTCTTTTTCGTCAGGGCTGTGGCGTCAGGCCGCAGCGGTGTGGAACAGGCATCCGGCGCATGGTGTTGTAGTGATGGCGCGACCAGGAAGAGCGCTTACTGTACCGAAGTTTTACGGCAGCAAAAACAAGGGCAAAACAACGGCAAAACAACGACAAAAGAAAAGCCGCCCGCGGGCGGCTTTTCTTCGAATGATTTCCGGTGGGGCGCAGCTTAGCGCGCGGTCAGCCGCCCAAGGATAAAGCCTACGGCCAGGGCCGCGCCCACGGCCTCCAGCGGCCTTTCCTGCACCCAGGATTTCGAAACTTCCAGCGCATGCGCCGGCGCTTCGCCGATGCGGCGCGTCTGGTCGGCAAAACGGTCGGCCACATCGGCCGCGGTGCCCGCCAGTTTGTCGACGCCCTGGTGCGCCGCTGACGAAGCACGGTCCACCGCGCTGCGCGCCGGATCGGCCACCTTGTCGATGCCGCTGTGGAGCGCTGCGCCGGCGGATTCGACGCCGCGCTGGATGGGATTGCCGCCGGCGGGCGATGCTGTGGTTTTGTCCATGATGCTTCTTTCAAAAAAAGTTCCACAAAACAGGCAAGGCGCCGTGAGTGGAGGGTTGCGCTTGATGGCCAATGTGTCCGGTGCCCGGGCCATCGCTGTACCCATTGACTGTAGGCAGCCGCAAAGCAACAGCCTGTGCGCTGCCGGACAAGCCGGATGTAGGACAAGAGAGCGTCGGCAAAACGTCCGGCATTGTCGGCCTGCACTGACAGCGAAACTGCCGCTTGGCTTGGCGGGCCGAAGCACCCGCTCACGCATCATCGGCGCCTAGACCCCGAAAGCGCCAGTGCCTTCACTCGCACAGAACCCAAGGAGAAAACCATGCCAGCCACGCCCAGACCCGCCCTCAGAATCGGCGACCCCGACAACGGCCAACCCCGCAACGGCCCGCCTGAAGAGGCGCCGGAGGATGACGATGCACTGGAGTTGCCGGTGGAGCCGGATGAGGGGACGCCGCTCATTCCGGATGATGAGCGGGTTGTGAATGTTCCTTCTTGATGCCGGGTCTTGCGTCAGGCCGGGTCTTGCGCCGGTCTTCGCGCTCTTCCTTCTCCGCTTCTCCTGTTTTCGTCTTTCTGTTTACCCTGCTGAGGGTTGTTGGCCGGGGGTTGCCCGGCGGCAACTCACTTTTCTTTTGCTTCGCCAAAAGAAAAGTAAGCAAAAGAAAAGGCGACCCTGGTGTCTGCGTCCCTCCGCTTCGCTGCGGGCAGCCTGCGGTGCTCGGTCCAGACG
>NZ_JBFUGK010000042.1:0-52045 GCF_056402935.1 Polaromonas sp. P3_B1 | reverse complement strand
GATATGGCGCCTGCCCCAAACCCGCCTGTGTTTCACGCCGCCTGACGCGCAGGGCGAGGTCGGCGCCTTGCCCGCGCTGGCCAACGGCCACATCACCTTCGGCTGCTTCAACAACCTGAGCAAGATGAACGATGCGGTGGTCGCGTTGTGGGCACGTGGGCTGCGCGCGGGGCCGGGCAGCCGTCTTGTCCTCAGGTGCCGGCAACGGGGCGACGCCTCCGTACGGCAGCGCACGTGTGAGCGCTTCCTGTCGCGACAGGGGGTAGGACTTTTGATGAACGCCGGCCTGCCCGACTGGATTGCCGCCGACGCCGATGACTATGTGGCCCGCGCCGCCGCGCACGCCCGGAACCTGCACGCCCTCGCCGACCTGCGCGCCGGCTTGCGCGCCCAAGTCCTGGCATCCCCCATCTTTGACGCTCCTCGCTTTGCCGCCCACTTTGAGGCAGCCCTGCGCGCCATGTGGGTCACATGGTGCGAAGGCAGGAAGAACCCGGCATAGGCTGGACACCTTTGCTCAATGGCTTAATTCATTGACAAATTCCAGACCGGCGCCAGAAGCGCACGTTGCTCGGCAGTTGGCACGGCTTTAAAGGCGATGGCGTGAACGCCCAGGTGCTCATCGGAATTTAAAAAAACATGCTTGAAGCCGTTTTCCAGCATGAGCCTGGTGAGAGACTTCGGGGTGAATCCTGTTTTGTGGGCGTAGTAATCTTTTCCGCTCTCAATTATTTCGACCTGGTAACCGTAAAGGACATCGTGCGCTGAAATAGGCCCTGCGGCGCTCTGATACAAAACGTCATCCAGCTCAAGCCCTTTTTCAAGCACGGCCTTGATGACTGCCGCAATGTCCGGTACACGAATTTCCGCGAACCCATTCGCGTTCAACATGTGGCTGAAGCCGCTAACGACTGCAGCGGCGTGATGCCGATAGTAGTGCTCAAGATTGTGGGAGCAATACACCGCGTCATACCCCCCGCCGGGAAGAGTCGTCAGTTCACGGGCGTCACATACGAGATCCGGGGCGCCTTTGGGGTCGATATCAAGCAGGTGATGATCCCAGCTTGAAAAGTATGGGGAGATCGGGGTCGCCTTGCTCCCGCCACCCACGTTCAAGACCTTCTTTGTGCCTGTATCGGCCTCATAAACCGGAACCGAATCCGGCTTGACAAATATGTTTTTAACAAGCTCGGTCAAAATTCTCATAGTGATCTAAATCAGAAAAAGTGAAAGTCACGAGGACAGAAAAAGCAATGCGCCTGCGCTAGCTGCGCGAGCCACCGAGGTTATTTGATGCAAACCGAACGGACCATTTTCAAGTCAGTCAGGCCCATCAGCACTTTCTCCATGCCGTCCATCTTCAGCGTGTGCATGCCGCTGCTGACGGCGCTGGCGAACAGTTCCGCGACACGGGCGCGCTCCTGGATCAGTTTTTTCGCGGCGTCATCGGCGATCATGAGTTCGTGCAGGCCGACGCGGCCTTTGTAGCCGGTCTTGCCGCATTTATCGCAGCCCACGGCGCGGTATACGGTGAGCTTGCCGTCCTTGCCGTAGCGCTCCATCCAGTCTTCAAACAGCTTCTGCGACTCGCCACCCTCATCGGCCTTCCAGGCGTCGGTGTGTCGCAGCTCTTCGGAATATTCCTTGATGAAATCCTTGATTTCCTGCGAACTCAAGACATGAGCCTCTTTGCAGTCGCACAATTTTTTGGCCAGGCGCTGCGCCAGGATGCCCAGCAGCGCATCGGCGAAATTGAAGGGGTCCATGCCCATGTCCAGCAGGCGGGTGATGGACTCGGGGGCCGAGTTGGTGTGCAGGGTCGAGAACACCATGTGGCCGGTCAGGGAGGCCTCAACGCCCATGGCCACCGTTTCCTTGTCGCGCGACTCGCCGACCATGATGATGTCAGGGTCGGCCCGCAAGAATGCGCGCATGACCAGCGCAAAGTCGATGCCCGCCTTGCGGTTGATCTGCACCTGGCGCAGGCCCTTCTGGGTGATTTCGACCGGATCCTCGGCGGTCCAGATCTTGGTGTCCGGGGTGTTGAGGAATTTCAGGATGGAGTGCAGTGTCGTTGTCTTGCCTGAGCCGGTGGGGCCGCACACATAAAAAAGCCCATAGGGCTTGGAGACGGTTTTCTCCAGCCGCTCCTTGTTGTGCGCCGTCAGCCCGAGCTTTTCAAGCGGAATCGGCTCACCCGCGGCCAGGATACGCATGACCACGTCCTCCACGCCACCGGCGGAGGGAATCGTTGCCACGCGCAACTCGATGTCGAGCGGGCCGTACTTCTTGAACTTGATCTTGCCGTCCTGCGGTTTACGCTTCTCGGAAATATCCAGGTCGCACATGATCTTGAGCCGGGTGACCATGGCCTGGCGGAACTGGGCCGGCACTTCGATATAAGGCTGCAGAGTGCCGTCCACGCGAAAGCGAATCCCGGTCTTGGCCTTGCCGGGCATGGGCTCGATGTGAATGTCCGAGACTTTCTGGTTGTAGGCGTCGATGATCACCTTGTTGACGAACTTCACCAGTTCGTTGTCGGCGGCTGCGGATTCCAGCGAGGAGTCGTCGGCGGTTTCGCCTTCCAGGGGCGAATCCATGTCCGCCAGCAACTGGTCTATGGAGCTGCTGTCCGCGCCGGCGCCGAACAGCTGGTTCAGCGTCTCCTCAAACTCGGTCTGGGTGGTGACGCGATAAGCGAATTTGGTGATGCGCGGGAACACCTGCGGCACCACGCGCGCGCCGCGCACGGCCTCCGGATCCATGCACATGATCACCAGGCCTTCGGTGGTTTCCTCCAGCGGTATCCATCCTTGCTGCTCAATGAAATCGCGCTTGAGCGGGCCGTGCAGCATTTCGGAGCGTATGCGGCCGGCGTTGAAGGCCTCGTAGCCCACGCCGAAAAATTTCGACAGCGACTGGCCGATCTGGGCCGGGCGGATGCGGTAGTTGGCCATCAGCATGTGCTCAACCGATTTGCCCTCCTCGCGCGCCTGCTGGACACATTGCTGCAGCTCATCCTGCGACAGCACGCCTTCGCCGACCAAACCGTCGTACTTGGTCGCCTTGCGCCGCTGTCCGTCTTCCGCCCTCTGCATGCGCTGGCGTATCGCGATGCCCAGCGTTTTGCAGAGCTGGCGAGCACCGTCCTCTTCGAGCTTTCCAAAAGGCTGGTCGCTGCGGTTGTTGATGACCTGCAGCACGCCGTACAGTGTGTCGCCGTCCATCACGGGCGCCACCAGCATCTGTTTGGTCCTGTAGCCCGAGCGCTTGTCGACCTCCTGCAGGAAGCTCAAGGCCGGGTGGATTTTCTTGAGTGCGTCTTCATCGTAGACATCGGCGATGTTGACCATCTGGCGCGACATGGCCACATAGCCGGCGATGCTTTGCGCGCTGACCGGAAGCTTCAGGTCGCGGCTGGTGTTGAGGCCGGTCTTGACCTTGGACACGATGGAGCTGCGGTCTTCATTGACGGCGTACAGCGTCAGCCGGTCGGCGTTGAAGAGCTTGCAGATGTCCTGGCTCGCCTCCAGCATGATCTGGTCGATGTTTTCCGTCTCATGGATGCGGTTGGTGACCAGTTGCAGCTGCCGGAAGTACAGCGCCTCGAAGGTGACGCCGCGCTCCTGCGGCGGAAGCATCTGCGAGTCGAAAAACTCGTCCTGCGGGTCTCGTTGCAATACGGCGCTCATAGTTCAAACTCCTGGCCTGCCCGCAACCACCGGATGTCGTGCGTCACGTTGGGGCCAAACGGTCGTGTCTGGTCAAAACGCTGTATCTCGGCCATGATGAGGTCGGTCTCGGCGGGCTTGGTGTGGGTAATGTAGATCGGGTAATTTTTTCCGCGCTCTATACAGTCCAGCTCGTTGGCCAGTGCGTGCGGCGACAGGTGCAGGCTACGCTTGGCAAGGTCGCGCTCGCGGTTGCTGAAGGCGGTTTCGATGACCAGCATGGCCACGTTCATCTGGTTGATGCGGGCCCACAATGCCGGGTTCTGTTCAGTGTCGCCGGTGAACACCCAGCAGCCTTTGCCGGTGGCCACGGCGTAGCCCACGGCCGGCACGGTGTGCACCGCGGGCAGTACTTCCACGTGCTTTCCCCCCAGCAGCAAGGTCTGCCCGACGCTCAAGGGGTGAAAGCTGATAAACGGCGCTTGCGGCGTGGGAATCCTGGAGAAGTCCGGCCAGATGGTGTTGTTGAAGATGTGCGCCTTCAGGGCGTCAATCGTGCCTTGAAGGGCGTGTATCTGTATAGGGGTGGTGCGCCGCGCCGCGATAGCGTCCGCCATCAGCGGCAACGCGGCGACATGGTCCAGGTGTGAATGCGTCAACAGTACGTGGTCGATGCCGGTCATTTCATCGAGCGTGAGGTCACCGACGCCCGTGCCCGCATCGACCAGCAAGTCATGGTCCAGCAGAAAAGACGTGGTCCGGCAGTCTTTGGCGATGGCTCCCGAGCAGCCTAGTACACGTACTTTCATGAGTTTTCCGGTTGGCCCCGCGTTGGTCTTTGTACTATTTGGTCTCAAAATTGGTTGCGCCATCCCACTCCGGATCAAACGGCAACAGTCTCATGGAGGCTACACGCTCCGCATACAGCCGGTAAAGGAACTTTTTGCCATTTGCCCGCTGCAAATTTAGTAACTGCACGTCACACTGGTCCCAGTCCTGGGCCCGGTAGGCCTTCAACGCCAAGCCCCAGGTCTTCAGCTCGGCGGCATTGTCCTTGTCGATCCGGTCGGCCGGCGCGAGCGGCCAAAAAATGGCCACAGCCTGATCTTTGCCCTTCACGCGGACTTTGTCCAGTTCCTGCCACGCAAAGTCCCCTGCGAGCTTGCGGGTGGACTCGCTGACCACGATATCGACACCGTAGGATTTGGACAAACCCTCCAGGCGCGAGCCCAGGTTCACGGCGTCGCCGATCACGGTGTAACTGCGGCGGATGTCCGACCCCATGTCACCCACACACATGGTGCCGGTGTTCAAGCCTATGCCTATGCCAATTTCGGGTAAACCCTTGGCCCTGTGCTCTTCATTGATCCTGCGGACGGCGTTTGACATCTCAAGCGCCGTCTTCACGGCCAGCGCGGCGTGGTCCGGCGTATCGACGGGGGCGCCCCAGAACGCCATGACGCAGTCGCCCATGTATTTGTCAATGGTGCCGCGGTTGCCGCGTATCAGGTCCGTCAGGCGGCTAAAGACGCTGTTGAGCAGCGCCTGGAGCTGGGTCGGCTCCATGGTTTCCGACATCTTGGTGAAGCCGCGCATGTCGCAGAACATGACGGTCAGCTCCTTGGTGGTCGCCGTCATGTTGTAACTATCGGGGTCTTTCACCATCTCATCGACCAGTTCGGGCGGCACATAGGTACCGAAAAGGTTGGCCAGCTCGCGCTTGGAGCGGCTTTCGACGAAGTAGCCGTAACTCATGTTGAGCGCGAAGGCCGTCAGCGCCATGACCAGCGCGCTGGCCAGCGGCAGCACCAGGCCATAACCCGCATACAGCCAAAAATTGAGCCCTGCGATGGCCGCGGTCACAGCCAGGCTGACCAGTACCGCGCGGGAGGCCGACAGCAGGGGCAGCGCGAAGGCCAGCGTCAGGCCCGACAACAGCAGGATGACAATTTCATACCCAACCGCGTAATCGGGCTTCACAAACACCTTGCCGTCCAGGAAACCGGAGATCACGTTGGCATGGGTTTCCACGCCGGGATAGGTCTCCCCGACCGGGGTAACCCGCAAATCGAGCAAGCCGGGTGCGGTGGTGCCTATGAGGACGATCTTGTCCTTGAGCGCAGCAGGCGCCAGGCGCTTGGCCAGTACGTCGGCGGCCGAGATGTAGCGGAACGAGCCGCCATTGGCGCCGCCATGGCCCCGAAACGGCACCAGCGTGGCGACCCGGTCGTCGACCGGAATTGCCAGGGTCTTGCTGCCCTGCTTGAGCAAAATGCTTTCCAGCCCCTGGTAGTTGCGTGTGAGGAATTTTTCCGGAGGGAACCCCGGCTCGACGCGGGGCAGGCCGGCCAGCATGCGAAACATGGCCAGCGCCAGCGATTCGTAATACTGGCCTTTGTACTCGGCAAGCAGCGGGATGGAACGCACTACACCGTCGCCTTCGGTGATGGAATTGAAGAAACCACCCAGCGGCGCGGCCTTGGCCAGCTGCTCGATATTCGCGCCGTAGCCGTTCCAGCTGGTGAATTTGATAGGCCGGCCAGCCAAGGCCTCCCGGCCCATGACGGGTGCCGGAAGGACGCCGTTGACGCGTCCGTCGCGATCGCTGGTGAAGTAATAGCCCATGACGACGGGCCGCTTTTCGATCGCCTTGGCGAACACCGCGTCGTAATCCAGGCTGGCCTGCAGCTGGTTGAGCTTTTCCGAAAAACCGGGCTGGTCCTTCAGCTCCGCCTGCGCCAGCTGCTTGAGGCGTTTCAGGCCCGAGCTTTCGTCGGCCTCGGCGAACACCACGTCAAAGCCCAGCAGGGCCGTTTTCTGGCGGTCCTGCAGTTCTTCGACCAAATCCGCGAGCTTGTTGCGCCCCCAGGGCCAGCGACCGACCTCGGCCAGGCTTTTTTCGTCAATGTCGACAATGACGATGCGCTCATCCAGCGTGCGCGGCATCGTCGCCCGCAGGCGGGCGTCGTAGATGATGTCGTCCAGCCGCTGCAGCACGCCCAGGCGCAAAATCCCGCCGGCGTGCAACATGGCAAACACCAGGGGAATCAGCGTGACGGCGATGCGGGGCCAGTGCCGGGAGAGGAGCCTCATGAGACCTCGGGTGTTGGGTGCTGACGGTCCGCGAATGGCGAAGCCCGGACGGGCACCCGGGTCAGTGTTGGACGAACTGCATCTGCGTTCCGGCCAGCTCGAGCATGTCGCCGTTCTTCAGGAGGACAGGCTCGGCACCGATAGGCGCACCGTTGAGGGTCGGTTTCCCGGCTCCTTCCACGTGTGCCACCACAAAGCCCTGGGGCCGTTTGGTGATCGCCGCCACCGCAACGCCCGGCTTGCCGATGGTGGTTACTACTTTGACCAGTGCGACCTCGCGGCCGGCTGCGGCACCCGACATGACCTTGATGGCCGCGTTCACATTGCCGCCCATGTCGGCGGCGGGGGCCGCCGCCGGCGCACCAGCGGGAGGAGCGACCAGGCCCGCGGAGCCGGCCTTGATAATCATGGTTTTCTCGAAACCGGCAGGCTGGGCCTCGTTGACGTATTTGATCTTGTACTTGCCGATTTCCACCGTGTCGCTGTTTTGCAGCAACAGCTTCTTCACGGCCTTGCCGTTGACGTAGGTGCCGTTGGTGCTGTTGAGGTCTTCAAGATAGACCTCATTGCCGGACATCTGCAGGACGGCGTGCTCCCCGCTGACAGCGAGGTTGTCAATAACGATATCGTTGTAGGGCCTGCGGCCCAGGGACGTCCTGTCCTTGGTCAACTGGACTTCCTTGATCACAACGCCGTCAATAGAGACGATCATTTTCGGCATGGCCGACTCCTGTCTGTTTTTAAATTTTCAGTCACCGCTTATTTTCCCAGCATTCTCGACAAAAGCCCGCGCTTGGCCGAGTCTTCTTTCGCGTAAGCCAGCAAGACGGAAATATTATCGCGTCCGCCGGCCTCATTGGCCGCTGCAATCAGCTGCTTTGACTTTTGCTCCAGCGTCCCAACGCCCGCCAGAATGGCGGCAATACCGGGGTCCGCCACCATGTCCGACAAGCCGTCGGAACACATCATGTAGAGATCACCCGCTTCCACGCGGTGCTCGTTGACCTCGACCAGGACCGTGTCTTCCACGCCCAAAGCGCGCGTCACCAGGTTTTTGTTCAGGGACGTCAAAGCCTGCTCGGGGGTGATCAGGCCGGCGTCGATCTGCTCCTGGAGCAGCGAATGGTCCTTGGTGATCTGCTGAAATTCCTGGCCGCGCAACCGGTAGCAGCGGGAATCGCCAATATGGCCCAGCATCAGGCGCCCGTCCTGGAAAACGCCCACGACCAGCGTGGTGCCCATGCCTGTGTACTGGGGATTGGAGTTGGCCGCATTGAAGATCGAATGGTTGGCGTTTTCCACACAGATTTCCAGCGCCCGGCGCACTTCCTTGGCATTGGCATGACGGCCGGCCTGGGACAGCCAGCGTCCCATTTCCGACTTGATAAAGGCCACGGCCATACCGCTGGCGATCTCGCCGGCGTTGTAGCCACCCATGCCGTCCGCCAGAATGCAAAGGCGCGTCGCCGCGTCAAACGACACCGCATCCTCGTTGTTATCCCGCGTCAACCCTGGGTCGGTATGTGTACAAATCTCGTAGATCATCTTGTTCGTGTTGTCACTGGGTGTCTTTGTCGGCGGCGGGCGGCCGGGAGACAACGGTTTTGTCAAACGTCTGGGTTCCGGCTCCGTTGGCATTCATGGCCTGGGTGGCATCATAGGCCCTGGGCTCGGGCGCCTGGGCGGCGGGGGCGGATTGCACCACCGTGGTGTCGAATGATGCAGCGGGAGCTGCCGGCTGAGCGGCATGGAAAGACGGCGAAGGCTTGGCCAGCGGGGCGCCACCCTCGAGAGCGGCAATGACCTCGCGCAGGTCGGCGGCAAAGCGGTCGCCGTCCTGGTAGCGAAGCTCGGGCTTCTTGGCCAGCGACAGCGCGACAACCTGGGCCAGCCGGTCGGGCAGTTCCTTGCGGATGATGCGGATGTCCGGCGCCTCTTCGTTGGCGATCTTGTACATCAGCTCGGCCATGGAGTCGCCCCGGAAAGGCAGCACGCCGGCCAGCATCTGGAACAGCATGACGCCCAGCGAATACAGGTCAGAGCGCCCGTCGACCTTCTTGCCCGCAATCTGCTCGGGCGACATGAAACTCGGCGTGCCCAGCACCAGGCCGGTTTTGGTCTTGCTGGAGTCCGTGATACGGGCGATACCGAAGTCGGTCACCTTCACCGTATCGCTGTCGATTTCGTACATGATGTTGGCGGGCTTGATGTCCCGGTGCACCACATTCTGCTTGTGCGCGTAGGCCAGGGCTTCGGCCACCCGCGCCACGATGGACAGCACCTTGGGCACCGGCAGCAGGCTTCCGTCCCTGGTGACGTCGGCCAGGTCCTTGCCTTTGAGGAATTCCATGGCGATGTAGGCCAGGTCGTGTTCTTCGCCGGCATCGAAAATCGTCACGATGTTCTGATGCTGCAGGCGGCCGGCGGTCTCGGCCTCACGGAAGAAGCGCTCACGCGCGTCGTCGAGTTCCTCGCCCTCGAACTCCTGGCTCAGCGCCATGGTCTTGATGGCCACGACACGGCCTATCTTGGGGTCCTTGCCAAGGTAGACCACACCCATGGCGCCCTTGCCCAGTTCTTTTTCGACCTGGTAGCGGCCCAGCATGGGTTTTTCGACGGCGCCGCCGTCCAGCAGCATCGTGCCGCCGGGGTGCGAACCGCCACCACCCAGGATGACCGTCTCGGACAGGTTCTTGGCGCGGTTGAGCTTGGACTGCAGGTCCTTGTGGTTCTTGTTGTAGGTCGCCATGTGCTCGTACACGGCCTGAGCCTTGTTGAACTGCCGCTTGCGTTCGAAATCGAGCGCAAGGTTGTACATGTTGTCCATCAACGCATCGGTGAAAGGCACGCGGCGGAAACGGTCAAACGCCATGTCCAGCTGGCCCTGGCCTTGCAGCGCCAGGCCCATCATGCGGTTGGTTTCAGCCGATTCCTCGTCGGACTTGAGCTTGCCGGCTTCCGTCATGAGGAAGCGCTTGGTGGTCAGCGCCAGGTGGCCTATGACCAGGAGCGCGGCGGGGAAAACGAGTTTGAGCCAGGTCGCAGCCGCCGACAGAAGGCCGAACTCAGCCACCAGCAGCACCAGGAACAGCACCAGGGTGACGATGGCTGCCTTGCCCGCCGACAGCCTGGGCAGGCCGGCGATCAGGTAGCCGGCCACCAGCAGCAGCACGCCCAGCGTCGCCCACACGCCCCAGCCCGGCTGCACGATGAAATGCTCGCTCAGGATACTGGAGGTGATGTGCGCGATGGTCTCGGCCGGCGAAAGTCCGGGGCCGGCTGGCGTCGGGAACTGGGTGCCCACGCCTGCGGCGGTGGCGCCGATGATCACGATCTTGTCGGCGTACTTGGCGGCCGGAATCTTGCCCGAGACCACGTCGTAAAACGAATCCACCGCGAAAGCAGGGCGTCCGTCCTTGCCCTTGTAGAACTGCGGCAGCATGAGCGCCGATTCGTCGGTCTTGACCATCAGCTTGCCGATCTGCACCGACTCGCCCACATTGAGCTTGATGTCTGCGGGCCCGAGATTCAGGCTTTTGGCCGCGACCAGCAGGCTCATGGACGGCACGGCCTTGCCGTAGTAATTGATCAGCAGCGGTTCCTGGCGCACGGCGCCGTCCACGTCGGGTAGCTGGTTGAGGTGGGCTATGCCGGCGGCCGCCGCGCCTATCTGTTCGATGGGCTGCTGGCCGCGTATGGCCGGTAGCGAGAAGTTATTGGTTTCATCCACCGCGCTCTTGAGGGCATAGGCCGGCAGCGGGTTGTCGGGGCGGCCCTGCGGCACGCCCAGCTGGAACACCGAGGGCACGAGAACGTTACCGGCCTTGCTCATGCTGGCGGCGAGCTTGGCGTCGGTGTCCAGGGCGACCTCGGCCTCGGCGATCACCTTGCCGAGCTGTTCGGGCAGGCCGCCCTGGCCAGCCGCAGCCGGATCCACGGCGGCCGGGCCGAGCGCTTCCTTCATTTTGCGGATGAACACCAGCCCGCGGTCCGTCTGTGGCTCGAAGAAAAACGCGGTATGCGCGATGGTTTTGGCTTTGGCGGCCGACAGCTGGTCGATCAGTTGCGCGTGCACATCGCGCGGCCAGGGCCAGCGCCCGATGTTGGCGATGCTCTGGTCGTCGATGGCGATGATGGCGATGCGGTCGGAAGGCTGGCGCGAGGTGCTGGTGCTTGCGTAGTCGTAGTAGCGGCGCTCCAGCGTGCCGAAGAAATCCGTCAGCCCGTGCAGAAAAAGGACGGCCAGCACCACCAGGACCCCGACAAACCAGTCGGCCCGCCAGAACTGACTCAGCTTTCTAGATGATTTGGCCACTACCCGTCCCTTGTCCTGTTTCGCTGTGCATAAGCTAGACGATTTTTAATTGCTTTGTATTACCGGCCGCCCGGTGACCGCCGTCGTTTTGGCGCACCAAGCACCGCCCGCCGCCCTTTGTTTCGGCAGGTTACAAGTCTCCTGATAGGGGACATTAACAGACGGGGTGCGGCTGGACAAGGGACTTTTGCACTGCAGCCATGCCGACTGTTGCAAATAAGTGGTATTTCAGCGCATATGCAAAAAGCCCGCATCATGCGGGCTTCAGGCAGGCGAGGGCTTTCTGGCCGGCAGGCGCGGCGCCGCGGCTGCCGGCCAGGCATGCGGATTTCAGGCAGAAGGCTCTTTTTTCTGCTTCTGCTTGGTGAGGTAAGTACCCAGCGCCACGACCAGCACGGCGCCGAGAATGCCACCAAAGGTCACGGTTTGCTCGCTGACCGGGCCGAAATAGCCGGCCACGGCCGGGTCGGTCAGCAGCATTTCACCGGCCAGGAAGCCGAGCAGGGCGGCGCCTATGGTGATGATGATGGGGAAGCGCTCCATGACCTTGGTCAGCAGGGTGGCGCCAAAAATGATCAGCGGGATGCTCACCAGAAGGCCCAGGACCAGCAGCGGCAGGTTGCCCTTGGCGGCGGCGGCGACGGCCAGCACGTTGTCCAGGCTCATGACCAGATCAGCGATCAGGATGGTGCGGATGGCCGCCATCATGCCGTTGATTTCATGGCCTTCGCCGTCCTCATCTTCCTCGCCCTTGAGCAGGTCCACGCCGATGTAGACCAGCAGGATCGCGCCTATGAGCTTCAGATAGGGAAGGGTCAGCAACTGGATGGCCACAATCGTCAGCACGATACGCATGACAATGGCGGCGGCGCTGCCCCAGAAGATGGCCTTGCCGCGCTGCTCGGGCTTGAGCGTGCGCGCCGCCATCGCGATCACCACGGCGTTGTCGCCCGACAGCACGATGTTGGCGAGGATGATGGAACCAAAAGCGCTCCAGAAAAGAGGGGACGCGAGGTCCAGTCCGAAAATCATGGCTATCTCCTGTTATGAATGAAAAAAAGCGCCGATGAGCGCTTTCTTTCAAATGGCTTTCAGTTTACGCCCCGGCTGCTTCCGCCGGAATTCGTATTACTGCTTATTCACAGCAGCCCTTTGAGCAGCTTGCCCATTTCCGAAGGATTGCGCGTCACGGTAAAGCCGCAGGCCTCCATGATGGCCAGCTTGGCGTCGGCCGTGTCGGCGCCACCGGAAATCAGCGCGCCCGCATGGCCCATGCGCTTGCCGGCCGGAGCCGTCACGCCGGCGATGAAGCCGACGATGGGTTTTTTCATGTTGGCTTTGCACCATTGCGCGGCTTCGGCCTCATCGGGGCCGCCGATTTCGCCGATCATGATGACGGCGTCGGTGTCCGGGTCGTCATTGAAGGCCTTCATCACGTCGATGTGCTTGAGGCCGTTGATCGGGTCGCCGCCGATGCCGACGGCGCTGGACTGGCCCAGGCCGATTTCGGTGAGTTGCGCCACGGCTTCATAGGTCAGCGTGCCGGAGCGGCTGACCACACCGATACGGCCCCTGCGGTGGATGTGGCCGGGCATGATGCCGATCTTGATTTCGTCGGGCGTGATCAGGCCGGGGCAGTTGGGGCCCAGCAGCAGGGTTTTCTTGCCGCCGGCGGCTTCCTTGGCCTTCATGCGGTTGCGCACTTCCAGCATGTCCTTGACCGGAATGCCTTCGGTGATGCAGATCGCCAGGTCGAGGTTGGCTTCCACGGCTTCCCAGATGGCTGCGGCCGCGCCTGCGGGCGGCACATAAATGACCGACACCGTCGCGCCGGTGGCCTTGGCGGCCTCGGTCACGTTGGCGAAAATCGGGATGCCTTCGAAGTCTTCGCCGGCTTTCTTGGGGTTCACACCGGCCACAAAGGCCTCTTTGCCGTTCGCGTAGTCGCGGCACATGCGGGTGTGGAACTGGCCGGTTTTGCCGGTGATGCCCTGGGTGATGACTTTGGTGTGTTTGTTGATGTAGATCGACATGCTTGTGTTCTCCTGGGCTTACTTGACGGCGGCCACGATTTTGGTCGCGGCTTCGGCCATGGTGTCTGCGGCAATGATGGGCAGACCGGAGTCGGCCAGCATTTTCTTGCCCAGGTCTTCGTTGGTGCCCTTCATGCGCACGACCAGCGGAACGGAGAGGTTCACGGCCTTGCAGGCGGTGATGACGCCGTCGGCGATGGTGTCGCACTTCATGATGCCGCCGAAGATGTTGACCAGGATGCCTTTGACATCGGGGTTCTTCAGCATGATCTTGAAGGCTTCGGTGACTTTTTCAGCCGTCGCGCCGCCGCCCACGTCCAGGAAGTTGGCCGGCTCGCCGCCGAACAGCTTGATGGTGTCCATGGTCGCCATGGCCAGGCCGGCGCCGTTGACCAGGCAACCGATGTTGCCGTCCAGGCTGATGTAGGCCAGGTCGAACTTGCTGGCTTCGACTTCGGCCGGGTCTTCCTCGTCCAGGTCGCGGTAGGCGACGATTTCGGGGTGGCGGAACAGCGCGTTGGCGTCGAAGTTGAACTTCGCGTCCAGGGCCATGACTTCGCCCTTGCTGTTGCGGTTCAGGGGGTTGATTTCAACCAGCGACGCGTCGGTGTCCATGTAGCACTTGTAGAGCTTTTGCAGGATGTCGACGGTCTGCGGCACGGAGTCGGCGGGCATGCCGATGCCGGCTGCGACTTCCTTGGCTTGCGCGTCGGTCATGCCGACCAGCGGGTCGACAAACACCTTGATGATTTTTTCGGGGTGGGAGTGGGCCACCTCTTCGATGTCCATGCCACCTTCGCTGGAGGCGATGAAGGCCACTTTTTGCGACTCGCGGTCGGTCACGGCCGAGACGTAATATTCTTTCTGGATGTCGGCGCCGTCTTCAATATAGAGGCGGCGGACTTTCTGGCCTTCGGGGCCGGTCTGGTGCGTCTTCAGCTGCATGCCCAGGATTTCGCCGGCGATGCGCTTGACATCCTCAATGGTCTTGGCAACCTTCACGCCGCCACCCTTGCCGCGGCCGCCCGCGTGGATCTGCGCCTTGACCACCCAAACCGGGCCGCCCAGCTTCTGGGCGGCTTCCACCGCCTCTTGCACCGTGAAAGCCGGAATGCCGCGCGGCACAGGCACACCAAAATTGCGCAAGATTTCCTTGCCCTGGTACTCGTGAATTTTCATGAAAAACCTTCAGAATTCAGTAAAAGAGGGGGTGCAACTGGGATTTGGGCAGGGCTGTGGGGTGTCGGAAACAGGCCACATCAGCTCAAAAAACCACGTCGGCGGTCACTGCAGGCAGCAACGCAGAACTGTATCATGGTGCGACGCACAATTCTTGTGCCCGGCTTACACCCCGAAATAGCCCAAATTGGGCGGTTTTGAGGTGTTTTGGCCTGCCAAGGCGGCCCCCTGTATTTGCCTTATTTGCGTATTTCATTTCTATTTGCAGTCCTGGAAGTCCCCATTCATGCCCAAAGTTTTTATTGACGGAGAAGCCGGCACCACGGGCCTGCAGATCCGCGAGCGGCTGCAAGCCATGCCGCAGATCGAGCTGGTCAGCATCGCGCCCGAACTGCGCAAGGATGCGGCCGCCAAGCGCGCACTGATGGCACAGGTGGACATGGTGATCCTGTGCCTGCACGACGACGCAGCACGCGAATCCGTGGCCATGATCGATTCGCTGCCCGGCAAGAAGCCCAAGATCATTGACGCCTCGACCGCCCACCGCACCGTGCCCGGCTGGGTTTACGGCTTTCCCGAACTCACGCAGACCCAGCGCGCCGCTGTGGCGGGCGCCGAGCGCGTCGGCAACCCCGGCTGCTACGCCACCGGCGCAATCGCGCTGATCCGACCGCTGGTCGACGCCGGCGCAATACCGGCCGATTTCCCCCTGAGCCTTCCCGCTGTGAGCGGTTACTCCGGCGGCGGGCGGCAAATGATTGAAGACTACGAAGCCGGCACCGCGCCCGCGTTTGAGCTCTACGGCCTGGGCCTGAAACACAAGCACCTGCCCGAGATCATGAAATACACCGGCCTGTCACGCCGCCCGGTGTTCATTCCCTCGGTCGGCAACTTCAAGCAGGGCATGCTGGTGCAACTGCCGCTGCACCTGGACCTGCTGCCTGGCAAACCGACCGGCGCGCAGTTGCATGACATGCTGGCCAAACATTACGCCGGCAGCGAATGGGTGACCGTTGAAGCCGCGCCCGAATCGAACAAGCTGGACGCGCTGGCGCTCAACGACACCAACAAGATGGAACTGCGCGTGTTCGCCAATGAAGAGCACCGCCAGGCGGTGCTGGTGGCGCGGCTGGACAACCTGGGCAAGGGTGCTTCTGGCGCCGCCGTGCAAAACCTGAAATTGATGTTGAGCTTGTAAGCTCAGTCCTCGTCCGTTTGCGACACCACGCGGCGTATCACGTCGCCGCCAAAGCCCCGGGCCGCCAGAAACCGCATCTGTTTGGCGCGGCCTGCCGCATCGGGCGCCGGCCCTTCAAACTTCTTGCGCCAGATCTCGCGGGCGCGTTCCAGCTCACTGCCCTTGAGGCTGTCCATGGCACCGGCCACGCGCTCCGCGCTGAGGCCCTTGCCCAGCAGCTCATGCTTGATGCGCGCCGCGCCAAAACGGCCGGCGCGCCGGTTGATCACCGACTCGACCACGCGCGCCTCGCTGATGAAATCCTTGGCCTGCAAGTCGTCCAGCACCTGGGCCAACTGGCCCGGCGTTTCTTCATGCGGCGCAAGCTTGCGTTCCAGTTCAGCCCGTGAATGCTCACGCCCTGCCAGATAGCGCAGGGCGCGGCCCTTGAGTGAAAGGCCAAAACCCGCACGGGAGGCGGGTTTGGCTGGTTTGTGATCTACCGGATTTTCCATGGTCAACAGGCCAGGCCCCACGCAGATGCTATCTTTTTAATAGCTATCAGTGCATGCTCCAATTGGGCCAGGCCTTCTCGCATTAAAAATCAGGCGGCAGCCTTGGCGGGCTTTTCGACCTTCTCGGCTTTTTCAGCCTTGGCAGGCTTTTCAGCCGGGGCGTCGACACTGCCGGCAACCTGCACCAGCGGGATGCCCAGCGATTCGCGCACCTTGTTTTCGATCTCGATTGCGAGTTCGGGGTTCTCCTTGAGGAACTCACGCGAGTTGTCGCGGCCCTGGCCGATTTTTTCGCCGTTGAAGGCATACCAGGCGCCGGCCTTTTCGACGATGTGGCCGGCTACGCCCAGGTCCAGCACCTCGCCCAGGCGGCTGATGCCCTCGCCGTAGAGGATGTCGAACTCCGCCGTCTTGAAGGGCGAGGCCACCTTGTTCTTGACCACCTTGACGCGGGTTTCGTTGCCGATCACCTCTTCGCCCTTCTTGATCGAGCCGATGCGGCGGATGTCCAGGCGCACCGAGGCGTAAAACTTCAGCGCATTGCCGCCGGTGGTGGTTTCGGGCGAGCCGAACATCACACCGATCTTCATGCGGATCTGGTTGATGAAAATAACCGTGCAATTGGCCTTTTTGATGGTGGCGGTGAGCTTGCGCAGCGCCTGGCTCATCAAACGGGCCTGCAGGCCGGGCAGCGAGTCGCCCATTTCACCTTCGAGTTCGGCCTTGGGCGTGAGCGCCGCCACCGAGTCGACGATGATCAGGTCCACCGCGCCGGAGCGGGTCAGCGAGTCGACGATTTCAAGGGCCTGCTCGCCGGTGTCGGGCTGGGAGATCAAAAGGTCTTGCAGGTTGACGCCCAGCTTTTGCGCGTACTGGATGTCCAGCGCGTGCTCGGCGTCCACAAAGGCGCAGGTGCCGCCCAGCTTTTGCATCTCGGCGATGACCTGCAGGGTCAGCGTGGTCTTGCCGGACGATTCAGGGCCGTAGATTTCAACCACCCGGCCGCGCGGCAGGCCGCCCACGCCCAGGGCGATGTCCAGGCCCAGGGAGCCGGTGGAAACGACCTGGATATCTTCAATCACTTCGCCGTCGCCCAGCTTCATGATGGTGCCTTTGCCAAACTGCTTTTCGATCTGGGCCAGTGCGGCCTGCAGGGCCTTGGCCTTTTCGGTGTTCAGGGCGGCGCTTTGCACGGGGTTTTGGGCGGGGTTCAGCTTGTTGGTCAGTTCCATGAAAAACTCCTTGAAAATCAATGATGTAAAAACTTGTTGCCTGGATTCCAGCCTCTGCGTTTAATCACAGCCCTGGATGCATGACCAGTACTTTATGGGCGCTATAAAAATAAGTAAACCCTCTTTTTAGTCAGTTTGCCTGACCAATTGGGTTAGCATCTTTCCATGACGCAAACCACACACCCAGCCCCCATGGCCAGCCCCTTTGGCGCGACCGAGGCCGGCTGGCGACAGACCCACCTGGGTCGGCTCATGGGCCATGCGCTACGGCGCTTTGACGAGCGTGTGCTCTCGCTGATGGCCAGCAGTGTGGAAGTGCCACTGGCGCTCTCCAACCTCGCGGCGCGCGACCAGGTCGGCGCCGCCCATATCCACATCACGCGTCACCTGGCCGTAACCGGCTCGCGCCTCACGGATCTCGCGCAAAGCGCCGGCATGAGCAAACAGGCCATGGGCGACCTGGTCGACCAGTGCGAGGCCTGGGGCCTTGTGACGCGCCAGCCCGACCCGCATGACAAGCGCGCCCGCCGCGTGGTGTTCACCGAGTCGGGCCTGCTCTGGCTGGAAGCCTTCCATCAGGCCGTGCGCCAGGCCGAGGACGAATTCCGCCAGGCCGTGGGGCATGATGTGGCCACCGTGGTGGCGCTGGGGCTGGAAGCGTATGCCGGCGCTTGATCACGTCGGCGTGTCAGCAAAGCTGAAGCCGCAAAAGCCTAGAATTTGCTGAAGAACACAAACCCGCCCGCAGGCCGCAACAGGCCGGCAAATGGAGACTGGAGACAACCATGCGTATTCTGATTGCCGAAGACGACCAGGTCCTGGCCGATGGCCTGTTGCGCACTTTGCGCGCCTCCGGTGCGGCGGCCGACCACGTGGCCAGCGGCACCGAGGCCGACGCCGCGCTGCTGACCAACACCGAATTCGATTTGCTGATCCTCGACCTGGGCCTGCCGCGCATGCACGGCCTGGAGGTGCTCAAGCGCCTGCGCGCTCGCGGCTCGGCCATGCCGGTGCTGATCCTGACGGCCGCCGACAGCGTCGAGGAGCGCGTCAAGGGCCTGGACTACGGCGCCGACGACTACATGGCCAAACCGTTTTCGCTGCAGGAGCTCGAAGCCCGCGTGCGCGCATTGATACGCCGCGGCATGGGCGGCGCCAGCAGCACCATCAAGCACGGCCCGCTGGTCTACGACCAGGCCGGCCGCGTCGCCACCATAGACGGCCAGATGCTGGAGCTGTCGGCGCGCGAGCTCGGTTTGCTCGAAGTGCTGCTGCAGCGCGCCGGCCGGCTGGTCAGCAAGGACCAGCTCGTGGAACGCCTTTGCGAATGGGGCGAGGAGGTCAGCAACAACGCGATCGAGGTTTACATCCACCGCCTGCGCAAGAAGATTGAAAAGGGCCCGGTGCGGATTGCAACGGTGCGCGGGCTGGGCTACTGCCTTGAGAAAATCCCTGGTTAACACCTCTTGCCCCTTCCCCCGCTGGGGGAAGGCTGGGATGGGGGCCCGCGGCCTCCCAAGCCTGAACTGCGGGGGCTATCCACCATCGTCAGCCCCCATCCCCACCTTCCCCCAAAGGGGGAAGGAGCCAAAACACCAGGCCCTTGATGTGGAGCAACCCAGCCTGTGGCTCTGAGACTTTTTCAGCGCGAACGCCGCAGCCTCTTCGGCGAGATCCTCGACTGGATGCTCACGCCGCTGCTGCTGCTGTGGCCCATCAGCCTGGCGCTGACCTGGCTGGTCGCGCAGAACATCGCGGGCAAGCCTTTTGACCGCGCGCTCGAGTACAACGTGCAGGCGCTGGCCAAGCTGGTGGTGGTCAAGAACAACCAGGTGCAGTTCACCCTCACCGCGCCCGCGCGCGAGATCCTGCGCGCCGACGACACCGACCTCGTTTACTACCAGGTGGTGGGCACGCAGGGCGAGCACCTGGGCGGCGAGCACGACCTGCCCGCGCCGCCCGACGAAGACAAGCCCACCAACGGCGAGGTAAGGCTGCGTGAGGACGTGATCCAGGGCGAGGACGTGCGCGTGGCCTACACCTGGCTCAAGGTGGAGGTGAAGGGCGCACCGGCCAGCTCGCAACCGGCGCTGGTACTGGTGCAGGTCGCCGAAACGCTGGAAAAGCGCAAGACGCTGGCCACTGAAATCGTCAAGGGCACCATGGTGCCGCAGTTCGTCACGCTGCCGCTGGCCGTGTTGCTGGTATGGCTTGCGCTGGTGCGCGGCATCAAGCCGCTGGCCCAACTGGAAAAACGCATACGCGCGCGCAAGTCCGACGACATGAGCCCGCTCGACGAGACCGCGGTGCCTGAGGAAGTCGCGCCGCTGGTATCTTCCATCAACGACCTGCTGAGCCGGCTCAAGGTCTCTCTGACCACACAAAAGCGCTTCCTCGCCGACGCGGCCCACCAGCTCAAGACGCCGCTGGCGGGCCTGCGCATGCAGGCCGACCTGGCGCAGCGCGAGACCGACGCCGACGAGCTCAAGAAGTC
The DNA here is from genome assembly GCF_056402935.1 of Polaromonas sp. P3_B1. NCBI lineage: Bacteria > Pseudomonadati > Pseudomonadota > Betaproteobacteria > Burkholderiales > Comamonadaceae > Polaromonas > Polaromonas sp. P3_B1. Next base: position 32,336 of record NZ_JBFUGK010000042.1, on the reverse strand, counting down.
GCTCAAGCACATAGGCCGCGCCAGTATTCGCGCCACCCACACCGTCAACCAGCTGCTGGCCCTGGCGCGCGCGGAAACCACGGGCCGCAGCCTGGCCAAGCAGCACATCGACCTGGTTCACATCGTCTCGGAAGTCATGGCCGACTCGGTCCCGCGCGCGCTCGAAAAACAGATAGACCTGGGCTACGACGGGCCCGACGCCGGCGACCAGGCTACACAGCTCGAAGGCAATGCGACTCTGCTCAAGGAGCTGGTGCGCAACCTGCTGGACAACGCCATCAACTACACGCCCGAGAAAGGCCAGGTCACGCTGCGGCTGATGACGGACCGCTTCAGCGGCGTGCTGGTGCTGCTGGTGGAGGACTCGGGGCCCGGCATTCTGGAGTCGGAGCGCGAACTGGTGTTCCAGCCTTTCTATCGCACGCTGGGCACCAATGTCGACGGTTCAGGCCTGGGTCTCGCGATTGTTCTGGAAATCGCCAAGCAGCACGGTGCGACGATCTCGATCGAGGATGCCGCACTGCCTGGCCATCCGCAAACGCCGGGCACGCGCGTCACCGTGCGTTTTGTCGGCATGGATGTGCCCGAGGGCGTGTAGCTCTCAGGGTACTGCAGGCGGCCAGCGGTCGTAGAGTTTGACGCCCACACGTTCACCCCAAAGCTCGATTTGCGCCGGTGTACCGGCATGCGGGTGGTTCGCACTGTTGCCGCGCACATAGCCCAGCGCCACGCAGGCGCCCGCCAGCGGGCTCCAGCCGACCGACGAAATCTCGCCCACCGATTTCCCGTCCAGCACGATGGCTTCGCCGCCCCAGGCGAAAGCATCGCCGGTGTCGAACACCAGCGTGACGAGTTTTTTGCGCAGCGCCAACCCCTGTGAATTGAGCAGCGCGGCCTTGCCGATGAAGTCGGTCGGTTTGTCCAGTTTGACGCTGAAGGCCAGCCCAGCCTCCCACGGCGTTTCGTCCGGCCCCAATTCGGCGCCCCAGGCGCGCCGGCCCTGTTCTATGCGCAAGGCGTCCAGCGCGTAGTAACCCGCGTCGCGAAGGCCCAGCGCCTGGCCGGCTTCCATCAGCGCAAGGTAGACATGACGCGTCATTTCAACCGGCACATACAGCTCAAAACCCGGCCCACCCACATAACTCATGCGCGCCGCGCGCACGCGCGCAAAGCCCAGGTCTATTTCTTTTGTCCATGAGAACTTCAGGGCCTCGGGCGACAGGTCGTCCGGGCTGACCAGCGCCAGCAGCTCGCGCGCCTTCGGGCCCATGAGCGAGAGCACCGAATACAGGGCCGACACGTCGGTCAGCACCGCGTGTTCGGTATCGGCTATGTGCCGCGTGATCCAGTCGAAGTCGCGCACGGTCTGCGCCGAGCCGGTGACGATCATGAAGCGGTCCACGGCTTGCCGCATCACGGTCAGGTCGCTTTCAAAACCGCCGCGCTCGTTGAGCATGGCGGTGTACACCATCTTGCCGACGGGCACGTCCATTTCGTTGGCGCACAGGCGCTGCAGCACGACCAGCGCGTCACGGCCCTGCAGCAGGTATTTGGAGAACGAGGTCTGGTCGTAGAGGGCCACGGCTTCGCGTGTGGCTTTCTGCTCTTCGATCATCCAGGGGAGCCAGCCGGGCTTGCCCAAGGTGTGCTCCGGCCTGGGCACGCCTTCCGGCCTGAAATAACTCACCCGCTCCCACCCATTCTTGCCACCAAACTCCGCCCCCTTGCCCGCCAGGATGTCATACAGCGGCGAAGTGCGCAGCGGCCTTGCCGTTTCCAGCTCCTGGCGCGGCCAGCGCATGGCGTAATGCAGGCCCAGGGTTTCGCCGGTGCGCTCGGCCAGCGCCTTGCGGTTGCCGGTGAAGCTGCCGAAGCGGCGTATATCCACATCCCACAAGTCGGTGCCGGGCTCGCCGCCGACTATCCATTCGGCCATGAGCCGGCCCGCGCCGCCGCTGTTGGCAATGCCGGCCGAATTGAAACCCGCGCAGACAAAATAATTGCGCAGTTCGGGCGCTTCGCCCAAGATGAAGTTGCCGTCGGGCGTGAAGCTTTCCGGGCCGTTGAGCAGCATCTTGACCTCGGCCGTCTCCAGGCAGGGCGTGCGGTGCAACGCGGCGGTCATCAAGGGCTCGAACTGGTCCCAGTCCTCGTCCAGCAACTCAAACTGGAAGGTAGCGGGAATCGGGTCCATCTTCCAGGGTTTGGCTTTGGGTTCGAAGCCGCCCATCACCAGGCCGCCGACTTCTTCCTTGTAGTAGATGTAGCCGTCCGGGTCGCGCATCACCGGCAGCATGGGATGTACCCCGGGAATCTTGCCGGTGACGATGTAAAAATGCTCGGCGGAATAGAGCGGCACGTTCACGCCCGCCAGCTTGCCGAACTGCCGCGCCCACTGGCCGGCACAGTTGACGAGGACCTCGCAGCGCACCTCGCCCTGCGCAGTCTTTACACCCACGGCCCTGCCGTTCTCGGTGATGACGCCCGTCACTTCGATGCCTTCCAACATCTTCACGCCGCGGTTGCGCGCGCCCTTGGCCAGCGAGATGCACAGGTCGGCCGGGTTGGCCTTGCCGTCGCCCGGCAGCCAGATCGCGCCCTGCAAGTCGTCGGTGCGCATGATGGGGTATCTGTCGCCGGCCTCTTGCGGTGAGATCTCATGGCATTCGACGCCAAAGCTGTTGGCCATGGCGACCTGCTTCCTGAGCACCTTCATGCGCTCGGGCGTGCGCGCCACGTTCACGCTGCCGCATTGTTTCCAGCCCGTGGCCAGGCCCGTCTCGGCCTCCAGCGAGGCATACAGCTCTATGCCGTACTTGCTCATCTGCGTCATGTTGCGGTTGGGCCGCATCTGGCCGACCAGGCCGGCTGCGTGCCAGGTGGTGCCGCTGGTGAGCTTGCCTTGCTCCAGCAACAGCACGTCGGTCTTGCCCATTCTGGCCAGGTGGTAGGCCACCGAGCAACCGGCAATGCCGCCGCCTACGATGATGATCTCTGCATGGCCGGGAAGTGTCGGGATGGTCATGGTGCGAGCCTCATGTCAAAAGGTGCAGGGCTAGGCCAGCCGTATGGCCATCACACCGCCCACAATCGCGCAGGTACCTGCGAAGCGGCGCACGGTAAAGGCTTCCTTCAGCAGCCAGCAACCGAGCAGCACCGCGAACAGCACGGAGGTTTCGCGCAGCGCCGCCACCGTGGCCACGGGCGCGCGCGTCATGGCCCACAGCGCAATGCCGTAAGAGCCCAGCGAGGCCAGCGCACCGCCGGTGGCCACCGGCCAGCGGTGGCGCGCGTAGTCGGCCATGGCGCGCCCGCGACGCGCCATCATCAAGAGGCCGAAGGGCCAGCCGTCGAGCAGGAACAAGGTCGCGACATATTGCAGCGCATTGCCCGAGGCCCGCACACCCAAGCCATCGACCACGGTGTAGATCGCGATGATGACCGCATTGGCCAGCGCAAACCCGACGGCCTTGCGCGCATGCAGCGCGTGGCGGCTCAGGCCCAGCACCAGCACGCCACCGCAGATGCCCACAATGCCGGCCCAGGCCATGGGGCTCAGGGTCTCGCCCAGTGTGACGCTGGCCGACAGCGCCACCAGCAGCGGCGCCACGCCGCGCATCAACGGGTAAGTGAGCCCGAGGTCGCCGTGCTTGTAGGCCTGCGTGGTCGCGATGTAATAGCCGATGTGAATCAGCACCGAAGCGCCGATAAAAGGCCAGGCTTCCACGCGCGGCAGCCCCACCAGCAGCACCAGCGGCAAGGCCAACACCGAGCCAATCAAATGAATGACCGCCATGTCCATGGACTTGTCGGCGCTGGACTTGACCAGCGCATTCCAGCCCGCGTGCAGCAGCGCGCCGAACAGCACGGCGCACAGCACCGGCCAGGTCAGGGCCAGGGTTTCAGGCGGCAAGCGAAGGCTCTGCGGCGGGAAGCGCGCAGCGCCGGGCCCGCGCCAGGTAATGCGCCAGCGACGGCGTGGCCTTGTCCGCGTCCTTCGCGAGGTCGTCCCAGAGGCGCAGTTTTACCGCGTCTTCGGCGCCGGGCTGCGCCATGAAACGCGCGGCTTCCTCCGCCGTAAAAATGCCGCCCTGCAGCAGCAAGCTGCGCTTGGAATCTGCCGAAAGGCTGGAGTGGTAGCCACGCCGGGCCGCGCACAGGTAGCGCTTGGCGTCCACATGCAGCTTGATCGCGTCCAGCACCGCATCCGGGAAAAGCCCGCGCAAAAACGGCAGGGCTCGGTACTGATGCACGTCGTCCACACCGCGCAGCGAAGGCGTCTCGCCCAGGTCGTGCAGCAAATGGCCCAGGTCGTGCAGCAGGGCTGCGGTGACGAGCGTGTCGCCCGCACCTTCGGCCTCAGCCAATGCGGCGGTCTGCAGCGCGTGCTGCAGCTGCGTCACGGGCTCGCCGCTGTATTGTTCGCCGCCGCGCTCTTCGAAGAGTCGTTCGATGTCGTCAAAGCTCAGCATGTGAATTCCTCAGAGGTCATGCATTCCAGGGGAGGGAATAGGTCTTGAGGTTGGTAAAGCTCTTGATCGCTTCCTGCACACCTTCCTTATACCCCAGGCCCGAATCCTTGATGCCGCCGAAAGGCGTGAGTTCCAGCCGGTAGCCCGGCACCTCACGTACATTGACCGTGCCGACATGCAGCTCGCTGACGAAGCGGTTGATGTAGTCCAGGCGGTTGGTGCACACCGCGCTCGACAGCCCGTAAGCCGTGCCGTTGGATATCTCGATGGCTTCGTCGATGTTTTTGAAACGAATCACCGGAGAGACCGGGCCAAAGGTTTCCTCGCGCGCCACCGTCATCTGCGGCTGCACATGGTCCAGCAGGGTCGGCGAATACAGCGCGCCACGGCGCTTGTTGCCCGCCAGCAGCTTGGCACCCTGCGCCACGGCCTCGCTGACGCGCGACTCGAACAGCATGGCGGCCTGTTCGTCGATCACCGTGCCCATGTCGTTGGCCTTGTCGGTGGGATCGCCGTATTTCCAGGCCAGGGTCTTGGCCCGCACCTGCTCCACGAACTCACCCGCCACCGCTTCGTGCACCAGCAGCCGCTTGATGGCGGTGCAGCGCTGGCCCGAGTTTTTGTAGGAGCCTTGCACGGCCAGGGTGGATGCTTCATCAATGTCGGCATCCTCCATCACGATGATGGGGTCGTTGCCGCCCAGCTCCAGCACCACGCGCCGGTAGCCGGCTTTCGACGCGATGTACTTGCCGATGGCAACGCCGCCGGTAAAGGTCACCAGGTCCACCAGCGGGTTGGTGATCAGTTCATCGGCGATCTCGCGCGGGTCGCCCGTCACCACGCTGAGCATCTCGGGCGGCAGGCCTGCCTCGTAGAGGATGTCGGCGAACAGGATGGCCGAGAACGGCACCTTCTCGGAAGGCTTGAGCACCATGCGGTTGTTGGTCGCGATGCTGGGCACCACCTTGTGCGCCACCTGGTTCATCGGGTGGTTGAAGGGCGTGATGGCGGCGATCACCCCCAATAGCGGCGAGCGGTGCGTGTAGACGCGGCGCTTCTTGCCGTGAGGCGTGAGGTCGCAGCTGAAGATCTGGCCGTCGTCCTTGAGCACCTCCGTCGCGCCGAACAGCAGCACGTCGCTGACGCGGCCGGCCTCATAAAGGGCGTCCTTCAGGCACAGGCCGGCTTCGGCGGTGATCAGGTTGGCGACCTCGGAAAGGCGCGACTGGATGATGGCGGCCGCGCGGTTCAGGATGGCCGCCCGCTCGTAACGCGTGAGCTGGGGCTTGTAAGCATGGGCCCTGGCGAAAGTTTGCCGCACTTCCTCCAGCGTGGCCTTGGGCACGGTGCCCAATAGTTTTTCGGTGTAGGGATTGAACACCTCTATGGCACGGTCGCCGCCTCGGCCCGAGCCGACCTTGCAGCCCGACAGGCGCATGGCATTGAGCTGCCGATCGCGGATGTATTGGTCAATCACACCATGCTCCCTTGTATGTCTCCCTTTCCCCGAGGGAGAGGGAACAAGAATCAGCCTTGCGCATAGTTCAGCGCCAGGTCAAAGGCATCAAAATTGCGGAAGCGCCGGCTGCGGTCCAGTCCGGGCAGCGCGCGGTTCACGATCAGCGGCACACGCTGCTCGCTCATGCCCCCGTGCGAGCGCAGCGGCACTTCGAGCGCCGAAAGGTCGTGGCGCGAAACCGAGGTGCCTATCACGGTGAAGCGCGCGGACACCGCCACGATGTCGCCTATGCGGTCGGCCGGCAGTTCGAAACGCTCGGCCGCCTGTTCACGCGAGAGCACCAGCTCCATGCCCTTGAGCGCCGCCAGCCGCTTGCGCGCGACCTCGATGTTGGTGCCCTCCGGCAGGTAGACCGTGGCGAAGGAGCCCAGGGCGCCGTGGTGCACCACATAGGGATCGGTGATGGGCAGGATCACGCGCGCGATGGTGGCGCCCAGCCAGTTGTCGAACCAGTCCTGCAGGTAGATCACGTCGGGCGTGCCGTCCATGGCCACCTTGGCGTTCATGCCGTGGTCGGCCGTGAGCACGATCACGCAGCCCAGCTCCTCGAGCTGCTGCATGTAGCCGTCCATCATGCGGTAGAAAGCGTTCGCGCCTTCGGTGCCGGGCGCGTGCTTGTGCTGCACGTAGTCGGTAGTCGAAAGGTACATCACGTCGGGCTTGTGCTTTTGCATGATCTTCACGCCGGCCGCGAAGACGAATTCCGACAGGTCGGCGCTGTAAACACCGGGCAGCGGCAGCCCCACCAGGCCCAGCACGTCTTCAATGCCGTTTTCTTCCAGCGACACCTGGTCGGCCTTCTCGGACGAAAAGCAGATGCCCTTCATCTGGTGGCCCAACAGCTTGCGCAGCTTGTCTTTGGCCGTCACCACCGCCAGGGACTTCCCCGCATCGGACAGCGCGGCCAGCAAGGTGGGCGCGCGCAGCCATTTGGGGTCGTTCATCATGACCTCGGTGCCGCTGACCGTGTCAAACAGGTAGTTCCCGCAGATGCCGTGCACGCTGGGCGGCGCGCCGGTCACGATGGAAAGGTTGTTGGGGTTGGTGAAGCTCGGCACCACGCAATCGCCCGTGAGGCCCGAGCCCAGCGCCAGCGTGCGCTTGAGCCACGGCATATGGCCCGTGGCTACGGCCTGCGCCAGGTAGTCAGGCTCGCAGCCGTCCACGCAGACCACCACCGTGGGCTTTGCCGGCAGCTTGTACGTCCTGCCGTTTACCTTCAGTTCGCCAGTCGCTTCAGCGTTTGCCACGTGAGGGCCCTTCCTTGTTTTTGTCCTTGCTCTTGTCCTTACGCGCGACGGCACTGCCGGCAACGAGCTTGACGGGAGCGGGCTTGTCGGTTGCGCTTTCTCCGGCCGCATCGGCCTGCGCCGCCTGTCGGCGCAAATCGTTTTCTATCGTGCGCGCCTTGCTTTCGATCACATGCTGGAACATCGCGCGGCCGGCCGCGTCGGCGTCGCGCGAAGCAATCGCCTTGACGATCAGCCTGTGTTCGTTGGCCGACATCGGCATCAGCCAGCCGTCGGCCAGGTTCAGGCGCCTGAACAGCGACAGCTCCTTGATGAGCTTGCGGTAGATCTCCGTCAGCTTGCGGTTACCCGCCATTTCGACAAGGCGGTCGTGAAAGCTCAGGTTCAGCAGGTGGTAGGCGTGCGGGTCTTCGGCCTTGACCGCTTTTTCCATGGAATCGACAAGGGCCTTGAGTTCCTTGACCTGGGCCATCGTGATGCTCTCCGCCAGGCGACGGCCCACGAGTTCGTCCATGGCCGCGCGCAGGTCAAAAATCTCGACGGCTTCGTCGATGGGGATGTCGCGCACAAAGACACCGCGGTTCTTCTCGGTGCGCACCAGGCCTGCCTCCTCGAGCATGCGGAAGGCCTCGCGCACCGGGCCGCGCGAGACGCCCATCTTTTCGGCGAGGGTGGCCTCTATCAGCTTGCTGCCGGGCTCGTATTCGCCGGCAAGAATCGCGCGCTCGATTTCCTGTTGCACCACGGTGGTGAGAGAGCTGTTCTGGAGTTGCGCGATGGTGGGATGCAAAGCAGCGTTCATGCCCTGAATTGAAGCACAGAAATGTAGATTGTCAACAATCTGCAATAAACAATTGACAAGATAGAAGGGTCGGCGTTAAATAAAAAACGAGCTGGGTTGACGGGCCTGCACTCAGGTTGGTCATCGCAGTGTCACCGCCGACACGAACGAGTCAACAACATTGCAGGCTTTGCCACAAAGGACTTTTTATGCAACTGGCTTCCCACCTCAAATCCCTGTCAAAGGCGATCTGTCTTCTTGGCCTGCTGGCCGCCTCCACCGGCGCCTTCGCCCAAAAAACCCAGTTGCTGGTTTACACCGCGCTGGAAACCGACCAGATCAAGGCCTACCAGGAAGGCTTCAACAAGGTCTATCCCGACATCGAAATCAAATGGGTGCGCGACTCGACCGGCGTGATCACCGCCAAGCTGCTGGCTGAAAAGTCCAACCCACAGGCCGACACCATCATGGGTGTGGCCGCCTCCAGCCTGGCGCTGCTCGACAAGCAGGGCATGCTCGAGCCCTATGCACCGATCAATCTTGACGGGATCATGAGTCAGTACCGTGACAAGAAAAAAGTCCCCGCCTGGTTCGGCATGGACGTGTGGGGCGCCACCGTGTGCTTCAACACCGTCGAGGCCAAGAAGAAAAACATCCCCACGCCCGAGACCTGGCAGGACCTGACCAAGCCCATCTACAAAGGCCAGATCGTCATGCCCAACCCCGCCTCCAGCGGCACCGGCTACTTCGACGTGACCGCCTGGCTCACGCTGTTCGGCGACAAGGACGGCAAGGGCGGCGGCTGGAAGTACATGGACGCGCTGCATGAAAACATCGCGCAGTACACCCACTCGGGCTCCAAGCCCTGCAACATGGCGGCTGCCGGCGAGTTCCTGGCCGGCATCTCGTTCGAATACCGCGGCAACACCAACAAGGCCAAGGGCGCGCCGATTGACCTCGTGTTCCCCAAGGAAGGCCTGGGCTGGGACCTGGAAGCCTTTGCCATCCACAAGGGCACGAAAAAACTGGACGCCGCCAAGAAGCTGGCCGACTGGGCCTCGAGCAAGGACGCGATGATGCTCTACGGCAAGAACTTCGCGATCACCGCGCAACCTGGTCTTGCACCGCCGCTGGCCAATGTGCCCAAGGACTATGAGGCACGCCTCGTCAAGATGGACTTCAACTGGGCCGCCGACAACCGCGAGCGCATCCTCAACGAGTGGACCAAGCGCTATAACTCCAAAACAGAAAAAAAATAGCACCTCCTTCTCGGCTCACTTCGTGTAGCCGGATCCCCCCTCAAGGGGGCAACAGCTGTGGCCCGGCAAAGCCGGTTCCACGCTGTCGCTTGGTTTTTGCATAGTCGCGCCGCCCGTTCAGGTAATCCACGTATGGCCCACGAATGAACAACGACATCTTTCTGAACCTGCGCCATATCCGCAAGGAGTTCGGCGGCTTTACTGCCCTGCAAGACATCAACCTGGACATCCGCAAGGGCGAGTTCGTGTGTTTTCTGGGGCCTTCGGGTTGCGGCAAGACGACGCTGCTGCGCATCATCGCGGGGCTGGAGGTGCAGACTTCGGGAGAGGTGCACCAGGGCGGGCGCGACATTTCGCGGCTGCCGCCGGCCTTGCGGGACTACGGCATCGTGTTCCAGAGCTATGCGCTGTTTCCCAATCTCAGCGTGGCCGACAACGTGGCCTACGGCCTGGTCAACCGCAAGACGCCCAAGGCCGAAGCCGCCAAACGTGTGAGCGAACTCGTCAAGCTCGTCGGCCTGCCCGGCAGCGAAGCCAAGTACCCCAGCCAGCTCTCGGGCGGCCAGCAGCAGCGCATTGCGCTGGCGCGGGCGCTGGCCACGTCGCCAGGCTTGCTGCTGCTCGACGAGCCGCTGTCGGCGCTGGACGCGCTGGAGCGTGTGCGCTTGCGCCAGGAAATCCGCGCGCTGCAGCAAAAGCTGGGCGTGACCACCATCATGGTGACGCATGACCAGGAAGAAGCGCTGAGCGTGGCCGACCGCATTGTGGTGATGAACCACGGACTGATCGAGCAGGTCGGCACGCCGATGGAGGTTTACCGCGAGCCGGCTTCGCCCTTTGTGGCCGACTTTGTCGGCAAGGTCAACGCGATACCGGTCCGCGTCAGCGGCGGCGAGATGAAATTCGGTGCGCTGTGCCTGCCCTGTGACGGCGCCGATCGCGAAGCCAAGATCTACCTGCGGCCCGAGGACGTATTGGCCCGGCCGATTACCGCGGGCGACGCCCATGTGTTTGACGCCACCATCGAGAAGATCGAGTTCCTGGGCTCCTTTTGCCATGTGCATGTGGCCTCGCCCGCGCTGGGCGGCCACAAGCTCACGGTGTACCTTTCGCTCAATTTCCTGTCGGAGCAATCGCTGCAGGTCGGCTCTTCACTGCCGCTCAAGCTGCTGCCCGAGCGCATCAAGGTGTTCTGATGCCGGTCTTCACCGCACCCCTGCCCGCGACGGTGCGCCAGCGCGCGCACTGGATAGACCACATTGCCTATGCAGCCCTGGCGCTGGCCGCGCTGATCCTGGTCGTGTTTCTCGCGGCGCCGCTGCTGGCCATCCTGCAGCAGGCGCTGCTCGATAAAACCGGTGGCTTCATCTGGTTCGACAACTTCATCGAATACGCCAAGACCCCGGCGCTGCTCGAAAGCCTGTGGAACAGCCTGTGGGTGTCCAGCGTGGTCACGCTGGTCGCCGTGCCGCTGGCCTTCGGTTTTGCCTATGCGCTGGCGCGCTCCTGCATGCAGTACAAGGCGCTGTTTCGCGGCATCACCCTGATCCCGCTGCTGGCGCCTTCGCTGCTCTCGGCGATTTCGCTGATCTACTGGTTCGGCAACCAGGGCGTGCTCAAGGGCTGGATGCAGGGCATAGGCATAGAACAAATTTACGGCGCGCCCGGCATCGTGGTGGCCGAATGCTTTGCGGTGTTTCCGCATGCGCTGATGATCCTGGTCACGGCGCTCACGCTGTCGGATGCGCGCCTGTATGAAGCCGCCGACGCCATGGGCACCAGCGCCAGGCGCAAGTTTTTCACCATCACCCTGCCCGGCGCCAAGTACGGCCTGATCTCAGCCGCACTGGTCACCTTCACGCTGGTCATGACCGACTTCGGCATCCCGAAAGTCATAGGCGGCAACTTCAACGTGCTGGCCACCGACGTCTTCAAGCTGGTCATAGGCCAGCAGGATTTCGCCAAGGGCGCCGTCGTCGCCATTCTGCTGCTGGCACCGGCCGTGCTCACCTTCGCGGTCGACAAATACGTCAGCAAGCGCCAGACCGCGATGCTGACGGCGCGCGCCGTTCCGTATCGGCCCACGCCCTCGCGCACCTACGACTGGGTCATGACGCTGTACTGCTGCGCCATTGCCTTCCTGGTGCTGGCCATGCTGGGCATGGCGGTGTTCGCCTCCTTCGCGAGCTTCTGGCCCTATAACCTCACGCCCAGTCTGCGCCACTACACCATGGGCCTGGTCGACGCCGAAGTCGGCGTCGGCTTCGTCAACAGTCTCAAGATGGCAGCGGGCACGGCCTTCTTCGGAACGGCACTGGTGTTTTGCAGCGCCTACCTGCTCGAAAAAACCAAGGGCATGGACGGCCTGCGCGGTTTTGTGCGCATGCTGGCCATGCTGCCCATGGCCGTGCCCGGCCTGGTGCTGGGCCTGGGCTACATCTTTTTCTTCAACGCGCCCGACAATCCGCTGAACGGCCTGTACCACACACTGACATTGCTCACGCTGTGCACCATCGTGCACTTCTACACCACCGGCCACCTGACGGCGGTAACGGCCCTCAAGGCACTCGATGGCGAATTTGAGGCCGTCAGTGCTTCGCTCAAGGTGCCTTTCTTCAAGACCTTCTGGCGCGTGACGTTGCCGATCTGCACGCCGGCCCTGGTCGATATCGCGCGCTACTTCTTCATCAACGCGATGACGACCATCTCCGCTGTCGTCTTTCTCTACTCGCCCGAAACCAAGGTCGCCTCCATCGCCATCCTCAACCTCGACGAGGCTGGCGAGATCGGCGCCGCAGCGGCCATGGCGGTGCTGATAGGCGTGGCCTCGACGATCGCCACCTTGCTGTTCATGGCGCTGGCGTGGTGGGTCAACCGGCGCACGCAGGCTTGGCGCACCAGCTCGCGCTGACTCCCACCTTTTTCGCGACTACATAAAAGAGAAGAGACAAATCCATGGACAGAGACAAGATACTGCTGACGCCGGGCCCGCTCACCACCACGCTACGCACCAAGCTCGCGATGCTCAAAGACTGGGGTTCCTGGGACAGCGATTTCAACGCCGTCACCGCCAGCGTGCGCAAAAGCCTGCTGACCGTCATCCATGGGCAGGATTCGCATGTCGTGGTGCCGCTGCAGGGCAGCGGCACTTTCAGCGTGGAGGCGGCAGTGGCCACCGTGGTGCCGCGTGACGGCCATGTGCTGGTGCTGGACAACGGCGCGTACTGCAAGCGTGCGGCCAAACTGACCACGCTGATGGGGCGGCGCTGCACCGTCATGCCTTTTGACGAAGCCGCCCAGGTTTCGCCGGCCGCGCTGGACGCCATGCTGGAAGCCGACACCAGCATCACCCACGTGATGCTGATCCACTGCGAGACCGGCGCCGGTGTGCTGAACCCGCTGCAGGAAGTCGCCGACGTCTGCAAGACCCACGGCAAGGGCCTGCTGGTCGACGCCATGAGCTCTTTCGCCGCGATAGACATCGACGCGCGCAAGGTGCACTTCGACGCGCTGGTGGCCGCCAGCGGCAAATGCCTGGAGGGTGTGCCCGGCATGGGGTTTGTGTTTATCCGCAAGGCGGTGCTCGACGGCTGCGCCGGCCGCAGCCAGTCGCTGGCCATGGACCTGCACGACCAGCACGCCTACATGGAAAAAACCACGCAGTGGCGCTTCACCCCGCCCACCCATGTGGTGGTGGCGCTGGCCGAGGCCATCGCGCAATTCGAGGAAGAGGGCGGGCAACCCGCGCGCCTGGCGCGCTATGAGAGCAACTACCGCACGCTGATCGGGGGCATGGCCAAACTCGGTTTCAAGCCCTTCCTGGATCCAGCCATCCAGGCACCCATCATCGTGACTTTTCATGCGCCCGCCGACAACCGCTACGACTTCAAGGCCTTTTATGCCGCCGCACGAAATCGCGGCTTTGTCCTATACCCCGGCAAGCTGACCCAGGTGGAAACTTTTCGCGTCGGCTGCATAGGCGCCATAGGCCCCAACGAAATGGCGCAAGCGGTGCAGGCCGTGGCCGCCGCCCTGCAGGACATGGGCATACGCTCCGCGGCGCCGGCCGCCTGAACAAAGAGCCCAAGCGCGGAGGTAGGCCTTCGTGAACTTTCTCTTCACCAGCAGGGGCCGCGGGACTGGCTTTGCCAGACCGCAGGCGCAGCGCCCCCGAGGGGCTGGAGCCCGCGGCTCCAAGCCTGCCTGCGCAGGCTTGGACGGGCGACAGAGGCGAAGCGTCTCGCAAGCCGCGGCCTGCAAGGCCTCGCGAACCGCACGAAGTGGGGAGCGTGGGGGCTGAATCTTCACCAGCAGGGGCCGCGGAACCGGCTTTGCCGGGCCGCAGGCGCAGCGCCCCCTCGGGGGGCAGCGCATTACACGGAGCCGAAGGCGAAGTGAAAAGCGTGGGGGCTCAATGGTTTCGGCGAAATGCTTCCGAAGGAAGTTCACCAAACATTTGCTGGTAGTCGTGCGCGAAATGACCAAAATGCCAAAACCCCAGGTCGGTCGCAGCCGCCGTCACGGACGTAGCGGTTTTCAGTGCCTGCCTGGCGGCGTTCAGACGCACGGCACGCAGATAAGCCAATGGGCTGATGCCCAGTGCCGTCTGAAAGCCGTTCTGCAGGGTTCTCCTGCTGACGCCGAGCTGCTCGCACAGCGCCAAGACAGTGGGCGGCTGGTCGAGCTGCGCATGTACCAGTTCACGCGCGCGCCGCGTCAACGCCCAATGCCCGTGGATGCCCACAGAATCGACGCCACCCGTCGGTGCCAGAACGCGGCCGAGCTGCTCCATCACGGTGTCGAGCATGGCGGCTTGCACGGCGGGCGACTGCAGCAGCGCCGGGGCCGCCTCCACCGTATCCAGTACGCCGGTCAGGCACTGCCTGAGCCCTGCCTGTGCCGCGCCATCGAGCCGGCGCAAGCCTGCCTGCGCACCAAGCCGGGCCTGCAGCGCCGGGTCATGCTCGCCGCAGCGGCGCCAGGCTGCTTCGTCGAGTTCCAGTCCCAGCATCACATGGCGGCGGGACGAGCGGAACTCAAAACCCGACGCACCCGAAAACACATGCAGCACATCAGCATCACTGGGCGCACCGCAAAACACGCTGGGCCCTTCGACCTTCAGCGGCAAGCCCAAGGCCAGTGCACCGTCACGGATCTGGCCTGTCTGGTAGACCGACTCCCGCAGGCTTTCCACAAAAAGGCGCAAGCCTGCGAACTCCAGCTGACGCACTTCCCCACCGAACGCGCCGCGCGAGAGCTGCAGGTAGCTCTGGTTCCAACCGCGCAGCGCTGCCGCCTGCTCGTCCGCATCGGCAAACGAAGCGCGGGACAGCAGGGCCGGAGGGGCCGGCTCGGCGGTATCGGAAGGATGTGCCATCGCCGCATTCTTGCAGGATTCGTGCCGCATGCAAGCTACGCTTTGAAACAGTTCGACTTACTTGCGCTCACTTCTTCGGCAACCCTGACGCCCGGGTTGCCGAAATGGGATTTCAGCGCGTCCGCCCGCGCCCTAGGATGCAAGTCGGCTCCACCGAGCCGTCCATCCAACAATCTTTAGCCTAGGGAGCCACCATGTCAGAACGTTCCGGCGTCCAGTACGCGAAAGTCGACGGCAGCTACTTTGAAAAGAGGGGACTGCGCCGCTATGCCGGCGTCTGGTCGCTCTGGGCTCTGGGGGTGGGCGCCGTGATCTCCGGCCACTTCGCGGGCTGGAACCTGGGCCTGGCCACCGGCTGGGGCAGCATGCTGCTGGCCACCATCATCATTTCCGTGATGTACCTGGGTCTCACCTTTTCGCTGGCCGAAATGTCGCCCGCGCTGCCGCACACCGGCGGGGCCTATTCCTTTGCCCGCACCGCCATGGGGCCCTGGGGCGGCTTTTTGACCGGGCTGGCCGAGAACGTGGAGTACGTGCTGACGCCGGCCGTCATCGTGTTTTTCATCGGCAGCTACATGGGCAGCATCTTCGGCACGCCGCCGGCCTGGCAGCCGCTGTGGTGGATAGGTTTTTACGTCGTCTTCATAGGCCTGAACATCATCGGCGTCGAGCTGTCCTTCAGGATCACGCTGGCCGTCACGCTGCTGGCGCTGGCCTGCCTGGTGGTCTTCTGGGCCAGCGCCCTTCCTCGCATCGACTTCGCGCGCTGGGCCATGAACGTAGGCGCCGGCGGCGCCGTGCTACCCCAGGGCAACGGCCCCTTCCTGCCGCTGGGATTCGGCGGCGTGCTCGCCGCGCTGCCCTTTGCCGTATGGCTGTTCCTGGCGATCGAGCAGCTGCCGCTGGCGGCCGAGGAATCGGTGGACCCGCGCCGCGACATGCCGCGCGGCATCATCGCCGGCATCTTCACGCTGATTGTTTCGGCCTTCATGATCCTGTGGCTCAACCCCTCGGTCGCGGGCATAGGCTCGCACGCGCTCAGCACCTCGGCCGAGCCGCTGCTCGACGGCTTCAAGGCCATCTACGGCGGCGGCATCGCCAAGGTACTGGCGCTGGTCGCGGTGCTGGGCCTGGTGGCGAGTTTTCACACCATCATCTTCGCCAAGGGCCGGCAGATTTATTCGCTGAGCCGCGCGGGCTACTTCCCCTCGGCGCTGTCGGTCACGCACGGCACCCGCAAGACACCGCACATCGCGATGATCGTCGGCTCGGTGGTGGCGCTGGTGGTGATGTTCGTGCTGTGGTTTTCGCTGGGCGTCGACAAAGGCTCGGCCGTGATCGGCGGCACGCTGCTGAACATGGCGGTCTTCGGCGCCATGTTTTCCTACGTGATGCAGGCGCTGTCCTTCATACGGCTGCGCAGCAAGCTGCCGCACATGGAGCGCCCCTACCGCAGCCCGCTGGGCGTGYCGGGCGCCGTGCTGACCCTGCTGATCGCGCTGGTCACGATTTACTTCCAGCTCAGCGACCCGGTCTACCGCGTCGGCGTGATCTGGGTTGCGCTGTGGTTCGCCATCGGCGTGAGCTACTTCGCCGTGGCCGGCCGCCATCGCCTGATCCTCTCGCCCGAAGAAGAATTCGCGATCAGCCTGGCCGAAAAAGGCCGGGCCGCAGCCCACACCTGAACCACAAGGCGCACGACCATGGCAAAAAAAACACCTGATTCCTCCGCATCCCGTAACGTGCTCGACGCGCTGCGCAAATCGGGCGCCAGCAAGATGAAGGTCGCCGTCAGCGACATCGACGGCGTGCTGCGCGGCAAATACCTGCACAAGGACAAATTCTTCGGCGCGGCCGAGCCCTACCCGGCCGGCGGTTTCGGCTTTTGCGACGTGGTGCTGGGCTGGGACATGATGGACAACTGCTACGACAACACCACGGTCACCGGCTGGCAGCACGGCTTTCCCGATGCGCTGGCCCGGCTGGACCTGGCCACGCTGCGCCATGTGCCCTGGGACAACAAGGTCCCCTTTGTGCTGGGCGAGTTCGTCAACGCCGATGGCACGCCGCATGCCGTGTGCCCGCGCCAGACGCTCAAGCGGGTCCTGAAACGCGCCGAGAAAATGGGCCTTATGCCCATGACGGGCATGGAATTCGAGTGGTTCAACTTCCTGGAAACCCCGCACAGCTGGGCCGCCAAAAACGGCGTGGGCGCCGAAAAACTCACGCCCGGCATGTTCGGTTATTCGCTGCTGCGCATGAACCAGAACCAGGGCTTTTTCAACGCCATCATGGACGAGATGCTGGCCTTCGGCATCCCCATCGAGGGCCTGCACACCGAAACCGGCCCGGGCGTGTATGAAGTCGCCATCGCCTTCAGCGAGGCGCTGGAGCAGGCCGACCGCGCCATCCTGTTCAAGACCGGCGCCAAGGAAATCGGCTCGCGCTTCGGCATCATGCCCAGCTTCATGGCCAAGCCGCACCAGCAGTTGCCCGGTTGCAGCGGCCACATCCACCAGAGCCTGTCCGACGGCAAGAACAACCTGTTCTATGACGCGAAAAACCCGCGCAAGATGAGCAAGCTGTTCGAGAGCTACATCGCCGGCCAGGTCGCCTGCATGATGGAGTTCGGCCCCATGATCTGGCCCACCATCAACAGCTACAAGCGCCTGGTCGACGGCTTCTGGGCGCCGGTGAAGCCGACCTGGGGCATGGACAACCGCACCGCGAGCTTTCGCGTGATTGCCGGCAGCCCCAAGGCCACGCGGCTGGAGACCCGCTGCCCGGGCGCCGACGTCAATCCCTACCTGGCCATGGCGGCGGTCATCGCGGCCGGCCTGCACGGCGTCGAAAAAGGCCTGAAGCTGGGCGCGCCCATCACCGGCACCAACGCCGGGGCCGAGCACATCCCGCGCGCGCCGCGCACCCTGATAGAAACCACGCGGATTTTCCAGAAATCGGCCATTGCACGCGACTGGCTGGGCGATACTTTCGTGGATCACTTCGCGGCCACGCGCGAGTGGGAGTGGCGGCAATGGCTGGACGCCGTGACCGACTGGGAAATGAAACGCTATTTCGAGATCATCTAATTGACTTATTCCAAGCCCTCGATGCAGATTCGCCGCCTTGAAGTTTCCGACGCGCCGGTCTACCGCGCGCTGCGACTGCGCGGCCTGCGCGAACACCCCGACGCCTTTACCTCGAGCTTCGAAGAGGAAGACCAGCGCCCGCCGGCCGACACCGAAAAGCGGCTGTCGCCCGCGTCGGACACCGTCATGTGGGGCGCCTTCGTCGACGGCACGCTGGCCGGTGTGGTCGGCATGACGCGCGAGACGCGCCTGAAAAACCGCCACAAGGCCACGCTGGTCGCGATGTATGTCGCACCCGAATACGGCGGCCAGGGGCTGGGGCTGGCCCTGGTCAACACCGTCGTGCAGGCCGCCAGAACCGCAGGCCTGGAACTGCTGGTGCTGACCGTCACCGAGGGCAACAAGCAGGCCGCGGCCCTGTATGCCCGCGCCGGCTTCGCGTCCTTCGGCATCGAGCCCGACGCCATACGCGTGAACGGCGTACCGTTCGGCAAACAGCATATGGTCCTGCAACTGCCTTCCGCCACCTGACTCCATCTGACCCTTACAGCCCTTCCAAAGAAGACACCCCATGAGCACCACCAACTTCTCCTTCCCCACTGCCATCCGTTTCGGCGCCGGCGCGCGCAAGCAGGTCGCCGAAACCCTGCTGGCCGCCGGCTGCAAGCGCCCGCTGATCGTGACCGACAAGGCGCTGGCCGCGCTGCCGGTGCTGGCCGAGTTCAAGACCCATTTGGGCGGCCTGGACGTGGCCGTGTTTTCGGGCGTGTTCGGCAACCCGACCTGCAGCCAGGTCATGGACGGCGCGGCGGCCTACAAGGCCCACAAGGCCGACTGCGTGATCGGCTTCGGCGGCGGCGCGGCGCTGGACGTGGCCAAGGTGGTGGGCATTGCCGCCACGCACGAGGGCGACATCCTCGAATACGTCTGGGACCACCCCCAGGTGCGGCCCATCGTCAACGAGTTGCCCTACTTTGTGGCCCTGCCCACCACCTCGGGCACAGGCTCCGAGGTCGGCCGCTCCTCGGTGGTCAGCGAAAACGACACGCATTTGAAGCGCGTGGTCTTCAGCCCCAAGATCCTGGCCAAGGTGGTGTTCGCCGACCCGGAACTCACGCTGGGCCTGCCGCCGCATGTGACGGCCGCCACCGGCATGGACGCGCTGACCCACAACATCGAAAGCTACCTCTCGCCGGCCTACCACCCGCTGTGCGACGGCATCGCGCTCGAAGGCACGCGCATCGCGGCCCATGCGCTGCTCAAGGCTGTCAAGGAGCCTTCCAACCTGCAGGCGCGCAGCGACATGATGATGGCCTCCATGATGGGCGCCATCGCCTTCCAGAAAGACCTGGGCGCGGTGCACTCTTGCGCGCACGCGCTGGGCGCCGTCTGCGACCTGCACCACGGCCTGGCCAATGCGCTGATGATTGACACCGTGCTGGCCTGGAACTACGAGTCAGCCCCCGCCAAGTTCGACGAACTCGCCCATGTCTGCGGCGTGGCCGGCGGCGGCAAGGCTTTGGTGCCCTGGCTTAAACAGCTCAAGGAAAGCGTGGGCATCACCGGCTCGCTGTCGGCCCATGGCGTCAAGCGCGAACAGCTGCCGCGCCTGGTCGAAATCGCCACGGCCGATATCTGCCACCAGACGAATCCACGGCCTTGCAAGGCCGAGGACTTCCAACGACTGTTCGAGGCCGCCCTGTGATCGCCGCCAGCCGTTTAAAGATTGGGCTCTCGGCCTGCTTCTCGCATGCCGACCCGACGCGCTCCTTCTTCACCGGCAAGACGCTGCAATACGTCGAGCAGTCCATCGCGCACTGGGTCATGTCCTCGGGCGCCATGGTGGTCATGGTGCCCTGCCCCACGGGCAGCACGCAGCGCGGCGACGTAACCTATGAGCACTATGCGCAGTGGCTGGACGGCCTGGTGCTGCACGGCGGCGCCGACGTCTGGCCCGGCAGCTACGGCGAGGAGCCGCTGGATGAAAAATGGTCGGGCGACCGCATCCGCGACGAATATGACAAGGCCCTGGTGGCCGCGTTCGAAAAAGCCGGCAAGCCGGTCTTCGGCGTCTGCCGCGGCCTGCAGCTGCTCAACGTCGCCTTCGGCGGCACGCTTTACCAGGACATCAACACCCAGGTGCCCGATGCTTTCGTGCACCGCGACGCCGCGACCTACGACCTGAACTTCCACAGCGTCAACATCGTCCAGGGCTCCAGGCTGTCGGCGCTGTACCCCGGCGTGGAACGCGTGCGCGTCAACAGCATCCACCACCAGGGCATCAAGGACCTGTCGCCCGAGTTCGAGGCCGAGGCCTTCAGCGTGGACGACGGCATTGTCGAAGCCATACGCCGCAAGGACAAGAGCAAGAGCTACATCGCCGCCACCCAGTGGCACCCTGAATTCCACAAACCCGGCTCCGACACGATTGACGACGCCGCCGTGCTCGACGACTTCCTCACGGCCGTGGCCGCCGCCAAACACAAGGCAAAACAAGCATGAACACACTCGCTGTCCACAACCCCGCCACCGGCGCAATGATCGCCGAACTGCCCGCCGACGACGCGGCCTCCGTCGCCGCGAAGGCGCTGCGCGCCCGCGCCGCGCAGCCCGCCTGGGCGGCCGTGCCTGTGGCCGAACGCAAGGCCTGCATCACGCGCTTTCGCGCCGGCATCGTCGCCGAACTCGACGCGCTGGCCGCCGTGATGACGCGCGAGACCGGCAAGCCGCTCAAGATGTCGCGCAACGAACTCAACGGCCTGCTGGGGCGCATCGACTTTTTCCTGGCGGAACTCAGCGGCGCCACCGACACGCAGACCGTGTTCAACGAAGGCGGCATGACCGAGCAGATCGAACACACGCCGCTGGGCGTGGTCGCCAATATCTCGGCCTGGAACTACCCGTGGTTTGTCGGCGGAAATGTGTTCATTCCCGCGCTGCTCACGGGCAACACCGTGCTCTACAAACCGTCCGAATACGCCGCGATGTCGGGCCTGGCCATGGCGCGGCTGCTGCATGCCGCCGGCGTGCCGCAGGACGTGTTCATCCCGCTGATAGGCGGTGGCGCGGTGGGCGCCGCGCTGATGGAGCAAAAGATCGACGGCCTCTTCTTCACCGGCTCGCACGCCACCGGCGCCAAAATCGCGCAGGCGCTGGGCCCGCGCCTGGTGAAGCTGCAACTCGAGCTGGGCGGCAAGGACCCGACCTATGTCAGCGAAGACGCCAACGTCAAGAACGCGGCCGAGTCACTGGCCGACGGCGCGATGTACAACACCGGCCAGAGCTGCTGCTCGGTCGAGCGCATCTATGTGCACGAGAAAATTTACGACGCCTTTGTCACCGCCTTCCTGGAAACCGTCAAGACATTCAAGACAGGCGACCCGATGAGCGAAGACACCTACATAGGCGCGATCACGCGTGCGCCGCAGCTTGACGTGCTGGATGCCCAGGTCGCCGACGCCAAGGCCAAGGGCGCGATGCTGCTGGCCGGCGGCAAGCGCGGCGGCGGCCCCGGCAACTGGTATGAACCCACGGTCTTCAGCAACGTGAACCACAGCATGGAGCTGATGCGTGAGGAAAGCTTCGGTCCCCTCATCGGCATCCAGAAGGTTTCGGGCGACGCCGAGGCCGTGAAGCTGATGAACGACACGCGCTACGGCCTCACAGCCGGCGTTTTCACGCCCGACGAGGCGCGCGCCCGCGCTTTGCTGGCCCAGGTCAATGCCGGCAGCGTTTACTGGAACTGCTGCGACCGCGTGAGCCCTCGTTTGCCCTGGAGCGGATACGGCGACTCGGGCGTGGGCCTGACGCTTTCCACCTACGGCATCCAGACCTTCACCCGCCCCAAAGCCTGGCATCTGCGGCAAGCTTAGCCCTCGCCTCCGCCGTTCGCGTTGAGCTTGTCGAAACGCTCCCAGAACACGCAGAGCCTTCGACAAGCTCAGGACAGGCCAAGCTCAGGCCGAACGGACGGGCACCTGGAGTTCTCACCATGAAACTGACCCTCTTTGACCTGGACCACACCGTGCTCAACGGTGACAGCGATGTGCTCTGGTGCGATTTCCTGATCGATAAGGGCCTTCTGGGCAAAACCGAATTCACCGCGCGCAACGCCGACATGGCGGCGCGCTACAAGGCCGGCACCGTCGGGCTGAAGGAGTTCGCCGATTTTTACGTAGGCACGCTGGCCGGCCGTACGGTGCAGGAGTGGGAGCCGCTGCGCCAGGAGTTTTTGGCCAAGTGGATCGTGCCGCGCATCACACCGGCCGCCGTCGCGCTCGTCGACAAACACCTGGAGGCGGGCGACCTGGTCGTCATGACCACGGCCACCAACCGCTTCATCACCGAACTCACGGCGATTTACTTCGACATCGAGCACCTGATCGCCACCGAGCCCGAGATGCGCGGCGACCTGTTCACCGGCAGCACCACCGGCGTGCTCAATATGCGCGAGGGCAAGGTCGAGCGCCTGCACGCCTGGCTCACGGCGCGCGGCCTGCATTTCAAGGACTGCAAGAGCACGGCCTACAGCGACTCCATCAACGACCTGCCGCTGCTCGAAGCGGTGCAGCACCCGGTCACGGTAAATGCCGRCGCCACGCTGGCGGCCATAGGCGGCGAGCGCGGCTGGCCGGCGCTGCAGCTGCATTAAGAACTGCTCTTACTGATTTTCGTCACTCAGGACACCCTACCGTTCGGGCCGAGCCCGTCGAAGCCCTTCGACAGGCTCAGGGCGAACGGTGGTGATGATTGAGCGTGTTTATGTAAGACCCAACAGGTCATCGCGGGTCCGTTAACGGCCAGCAGGGCAAGGCCGTCACGGGCAGAATGGCAGCCTTATCCGGCTTGCCCCTATGCACCCTCCACTCCCCATCCCCTTCCAGCGCCTGGCCTGGTCCAACCTCGCCGCCCAGTCGGCCGAACAGCTGAGCCTGGCGGCCGTGCCGCTGGTGGCGGTGCTGATGCTGGGCGCGGGGCCCGGCGAGATCGGCCTGCTGGCGGCGCTGCAGACCCTGCCCTTTTTGCTGTTGGCGATTCCGCTGGGTCTGCTGGCCGACCGGGTCTCGCGTTGCCGGCTGATGGTGGCTGCCGAAAGCCTGCGCGCGCTGTCCTTGCTGGCGCTGCTGGCCATGGTGCTCACGGGCCGGCTATCGATCGGCGGGCTGGCGCTGCTGGGTTTTATCGGTGCGGTGGGCACGGTCTGCTTCAGCGTGGCGGCCCCCGCGCTGGTGCCGGCCATCGTGCCGCGCCAGGCGCTGGCGCGCGCCAACGGCCGCCTTGAGCTGGCGCGCAGCATGGCTTTCGCGGCCGGGCCGGCACTGGCCGGCGCGCTGGTCGCCTGGGCCGGCGCATCTTCGGCCTTTGTGCTGGCGACCTTGCTGTCGGGCGCGGCCGTGGCGCTGCTGTTGGGCCTGGCCGAGCCGGCGCGCGCGCCCGCCGCGAGGCGCCATGCGCTGCTGGAAATCCGCGATGGCGCGCAGTTTGTCTGGCAGCAAACCTATTTGCGGCCCATGGTGATTGCCGGTACGGTCTGGAACATCAGCTGGTTTGTGCTGCAGGCCGCGTATGTGCCTTATGCGGTGCGCGTGCTGGGCCTGACGGCGCAAGGCGTCGGCATCACGCTGGGCGCGTATGGAGCCGGCATGGTGGTGGGCGCACTGCTGTCGCCGCGTGTGGTGGCGGCCATGCCCTTCGGCCGCGCCATCCAGCTGGGCCCGGCCGTATCGGTGCTGGCCGCCGCGACCATGGCGGCCACGCTGTTCATTCCCAGCGGCGTGCTGGCAGGCATGGCGTTTTTCCTGTTCGGCGTCGGGCCCATCGTCTGGACCATCACCTCCACCACCTTGCGCCAGAGCGTGACGCCCCATGCCATGCTGGGCCGCGTCTCGGCCGTGTTCCTGGCCGTCAATGCCGGCTCGCGCCCCATCGGCGCGGCACTGGGCGGCGTGGTGGGCGCATCCATGGGCGAAGCGGCCTGCCTGTGGCTGGCGCTGGCCGGCTTCGTGCTGCAGGCGGCGGTGATTTTTGCGTCGCAGCTGCATGCGCTGCGGCAGCTGCCGGAGCCGGAGCCGGTGGCTTAAGCGCGCGCAGCGGAGGGTTAGCTCCGAGGCGATTTATCTTGCTCCTTCCTCCGCTGGGGGAAGGCGGGGATGGGGGCCTGCGGCCGTGGCAAAAGCGCTTGCTCATCCGCCGCTGGCCCCCACCCCAACCCTCCCCCAGCGGGGGAGGGAGTAAGGATCAAGCGAGCGTGCTTAGGGAGTTGCTTATTCTGCGCTGAGGTGCTTGCCGACAATCCCGGCCAGCTCAAACATCGTGACCTGCGGCTTGCCGAACACCGGCAGCAGCTTGGCATCGGCATTGATGGCGCGCTTGTTGGCCGCGTCCTGCAGGCCTTCGGCCTTGATGTAGTCCCAGAGCTTTTTGATGACCTGGGTGCGCGCCACCGGTTCAGCGCCTATCACCGCGGCCAGCGCGTCGCTGGGCTTGAGGCCGGCGCCCGGCTTGGCGACGCGCGGCGTCTTGGGCTTGGCGGTTTTGGCGGCCGGTGTTTTCTTGGCGGCGGCCTTCTTCGCCGCCGGTGCTTTCGCGGTCTTGGCCGCAACGGTCTTGCCGAAAGGCGTTTTCACCGTGCCGGTCTTGGCGGCCGCCGGCTTGCGCGGCGGGAACTTGGACGGCGCGAATTCAAAGTTCACCTTGTCGGCTTCCTTGTCCCAGGCCAGCATGGCCTTGAAGGGCCGGCGCGTGCGCATGGAGACAAACTTGTCGAGCAGGTCGGTCTTGCCGGTTTCCAGCAGCTTGTGCATCTGCTCGCGCTCAATCGGCTGCTGCAGGATGACCTGGCCGGTCTTGAAGGTGCAGCTGGGCGTGGGTTGCTCAAGCGTGGGTACCGATTTTTCGCAGACGTAGTTTTTACCGAGCTCGAACACGCGCGAAGCGCAGCGCGGGCAGGGGCCCAGCGACTGCTGGCCGGCGAAGTCGACGATCTCGCCGGTTTCGGCATTCTTGTCGTCGCCGAAATCAAACTCGAGCTTGTAGTTCTTCGTCTCTTCGTCGAACTTGATCACCATCTCGGCGGTGAAAGGCCAGCCGGCCTTGGAGCGGAAGCCGTCCAGCGGGCCGATTTTTTTGTCGCGCAGGAACTGCTCGACCTCGGCCACCTCGAAGGTGCGGCCGGCCGGCGTCTTACCGAAGCTGAAGCCGCAGCCGTCGTCACCGTTCTTGCCGGTGCAGGTGTAGCGCCGGTAGTTTTCCTTCATGATGCCGCCGCAATTGGGGCAGGGCGCGGACAGCGTGGCGTAGTCGCCGGGAATCGTGTCCTTGTCGTAACCCTTGGCCTTGTTGACCAGGTTCTCCGTCATGGCGGCGATCTCGGCCATAAAGGTTTCGCGGCTGAGCTTGCCGTGCTCCATCTGCGCGAGCTTGTGCTCCCACTCGCCGGTCAGCTCGGCCTTGGAGAGTTCTTCCACGCCCAGGCCGCGCAGCAGGGTCATGAGCTGGAAGGCCTTGGCCGTGGGGATCAGCTCGCGGCCTTCGCGCAGCATGTATTTCTCGGCGATCAGGCCTTCAATCGTGGCGGCACGCGTGGCCGGCGTGCCCAGGCCTTTTTCCTGCATGGCTTCGCGCAGCTCGTCGTCGTCAATCGTCTTGCCGGCGCCTTCCATGGCGCCCAGCAAGGTGGCTTCCGAATAACGCGCGGGCGGCCGGGTCTTCAGGCCCTTGGCCTCGACCACTTCGGCGCGCACCATCTCGCCGGGCTTGACCGGCACCAGGCTCTGGCCCTTGTCGCCGTCCTTGGCGTCGGCCACCTCGTCGGCGGCTTCCTTGCCGTAGATTGCGAGCCAGCCCGGCTTGACCAGCACCTTGCCCTCGGTCTTGAAGCTGTGGCCCACGGCCTGCGAAATGCGGGTGGTCACCAGGTATTCGGCGCTCGGGAAGAACACCGCCATAAAGCGGCGCACCACCAGGTCGTACAGTTTCTGCTCGGCTTCGCTGAGGCCGCTGGGCGCCTGCAGCGTGGGGATGATGGCGAAGTGATCGCTGACCTTGGCATTGTCGAAGATGCGCTTGCTGGGCTTGATGTAGCCGCCCTTGATCGCCGTCGCCGCATGCGGCGCCAGGTGTTTCATGCCGCTGTCCGCCAGCATCTCAAAGGTCTGCTTGACCACCGGCAGGTAGTCTTCGGGCAGCGCGCGCGAATCGGTACGCGGGTAGGTCAGGGCCTTGTGGCGCTCATACAGGCTTTGCGCAATCGCCAGCGTGGTTTTGGCCGAGAAGCCGAACTTGCCGTTGGCCTCACGCTGCAAAGACGTCAAATCGAACAGCAGGCCGGCCGCCTGCGTGGTGGGCTTGCTTTCTTCCGTCACCGTGGCGGCCTTGCCGCGCACGGCCTCGGCGATGGCCATCGCCTCGCGCTCGGACCAGACGCGGTCGGCCTTCAGTTCGGGGTCGGGTTCCGCGCCTTCGCCGTTGGCGGCATTGGCCGCGGCTTTTTTCCATTTCGGGTCAAACCACTTGGCGGGGTACTCGCCGGCCTCGGCCAGGAAGGTCGCGTGGATTTCCCAGTAGTCGCGGCTCACGAACTTGCGGATTTTTTCCTCGCGCTCGACCACCACCGACAGCGTCGGCGTCTGCACGCGGCCCACGGTGGTCAAAAAGAAACCGCCGTCGCGCGAGTTGAAGGCCGTCATGGCCCGGGTGCCGTTGATGCCGACCATCCAGTCGGCTTCGGAGCGCGAACGCGCGGCGTCGGCCAGGCCCTGCATCTGCTTTTCGCTGCGCAGGCTGTCAAAGCCCTCGCGAATGGCGGCCGGCGTCATGGACTGCAGCCACAGGCGCTTGACCGGCAGCTTGCTGCTGGCGTATTGCTGGATCAGCCGGAAGATCAGCTCGCCCTCGCGGCCCGCGTCGCAGGCGTTGACCAGGGCGCCCACGTCCTTGCGCTTGGCCAGCTTGACGATGGCGTTGAGCCGCGTCTTGGTCTTGTCGATGGGCTTCAGGTCAAAGTAGGGCGGGATCACCGGCAGGTTGGCGAAACTCCATTTGCCGCGCTTGACGTCGAACTCCTCGGGGGCCTGGATCTCCACCAGGTGGCCGACGGCCGAGGTCACCAGCCATTCGTCGCTCTCGAAATATTCATCGTGTTTTTCGAACTTGCCGGCCGTCGGCGTGATGGCGCGGACGATGTCCTGCGCCACCGAGGGCTTTTCTGCAATCACAAGGGTTTTCATAAGTACTTCTTCAAACCTTCTACATCTTCGGGGAACATTTCCCCGCTTTCAGCGAATACGACTTTGCCGTCACGGCCGTCCGCCGCCACCTTGAGCACCACCACCACGGGCAGTCCGGCCGGCTTGGGCAGGCGTTTGGCAACTTCGGGCGTCAGCATCCCCGCAGGGAAGCTGTAGCCCTTGGCTTTCATATACGAAGCGGCGGCGGCCGGCTGCTTGTCGATGGACAGCGCCAGCACCTCCAGCCCCTTGGCCTTTTGCGCCCGCCACAGCGCTTCTATATGGGGCGATTGCACCGCGCAAAAAGGGCACCAGCTGGCCCACCAGTACACCACAAGCGTCTTACCGCCCATGTCGGCGGGCTTCCAGGCACTGCCGTCCAGCAGCGCCACGGCCGGCAAAACCAGGGTATCGCCGACCTTGGGCAGGGGGCTTTCCCCGCCCTTGGCCCACGCCGGCAGGCCCAGCCCGGCCACAAGGGCGGCGGTCGTCTGCAGCAGGTTTCGGCGCTTGAACATGAGGGGCTCCAGGGGTGCGTCACGATGCATCACTACAATAGCGGCTTCTCGCGCATGTACGCGCGCGGGTGCGCACGCATACGCGCGCACGCGCACATGCATGAATTAACCATACCAAAAAAATATCCCGTGTCAAAAAACCAGGCCAACGCGCCCATCGCGCCGCTCTCTTCCACGCCCGCCGCACCCGCGCCCGCCGCCGACGGCCGCCGTATCCAGACACGGCGCTCCGGCGTGCACGGCAAGGGCGTTTTCGCCGTGCAGGACCTGGCCGAAGGCGAGACCCTGATCGAATACGTGGGCGAGATCATCAACTGGAAGGAAGCGCTGCGCCGCCACCCGCACGACCCCAAGGACCCCAACCACACCTTCTACTTCCACATCGACGAAGACCATGTGATCGACGCCAAGCACGGCGGCAATTCCTCGCGCTGGATCAACCACAGCTGCAAGCCCAACTGCGAGGCCGACGAAGTGGAAGGCCGCGTCTTCATCAAGGCGCTGCGCAACATCAAGGCCGGCGAAGAGCTGTTCTATGACTACGGCCTGATCATCGACGCGCCCTATACCAAGAAGCTGCTGGCCGAATACCCCTGCTGGTGCGGCGCCAAGAACTGCCGCGGCACCTTGCTCGCGCCCAAGGACGACGACAAGAAAAAAGCCAAGGGCAAGAAGAAGTCCGGCAAGAAGTCCGGGAAAAAAGCCGAAGCCAAGGCTGAAAAGAAAAAGGCTGATAAAAAAGCGGAAAAGAAAGCTGACAAGAAAGCCGACAAAAAGCCCAAGAAGAAAAAGAAGGACTGAGCCGGTACCCGCCGGTTCCCGGCCCGCCGCGCCGCCGGCCGGAGCCCGGGCCCCTGAGCTTTCATGAGCACACCCCCACCCAACCCCTTACGCTGGCCCGCCGAGGCCCTCTGGGAGGCCCTGGCGCCCTCGCTGCCGGGCTTCACGGTGGAGGTCCTGCCCGAGATCGATTCCAGCAACACCGAACTCATGCGCCGCTTTCGCGGCAGCCCCACGGCCGAGCCCAGGCCCGAACCCCTGCTGCTCGTCGCCGAGCAGCAAACCGCCGGGCGCGGCCGCCTGGGCCGCCAGTGGCAAAGCCGGCGCGGCGACAGCCTGACCTTTTCCCTGGGCCTGCCGCTGGCGCCCACCGACTGGTCGGGCCTGTCACTGGTGGCGGGTGTCAGCGTGGCCGACAGCCTGGAGCCGCTCGCCACCCAGGGCGGTAAACCCCGCATAGGCCTCAAATGGCCCAACGACCTCTGGCTGTCCACGCCCCAGGGCGAGCGCAAGCTGGCCGGCATCCTGGTCGAGACCGCCAGCTGGGAAGGCATTCGTTATGTGGTCATCGGCATAGGCATCAACATCCGCGCCGTGGCGCTGGACCCCGCGGCCCCGGCGGCGGCGCTGCCCGCCATCCCGCCCGGCGGCCTGCAGGAGCTGCTGCCCGAACTCGACGCGCCGGCCGTGCTGCTGCGCATCATCCCGCCGCTGGTCCACGCAGTACAGGCCTTTGAGCGCTTCGGTTTTGCGCCCTTCCAGGCGCGTTTCGCCGCGCGCGACGTGCTCGCCGGCCGGGCCGTGCAGCTGTCCGACGGCACCACCGGCACGGCCCACGGCGCCGGCGAAAACGGCGCGCTGCTGGTGCATACTGCGGCTGGCATGAAAGAAATCACCAGTTCCGAAGTCAGCGTGCGGCCCGTGGCGGCCCACAACCCGCAAGGCGCGCGCCCATGCTGAGGCTGCTGGTACTGGCACTGCTGCTGGCCAATGCCGGCTACTTCGCCTGGACGCAAGGCCTGCTGGCCGACTACGGTTTTGCCCCGGCCGCCCAGGCCGAGCCGCAGCGCCTGGCCCAGCAGATCCGGCCCGACGCCATGAAGCTGCTCACGACGGCCGAGGCGCGCCAGCTTGAAAACGACCCCACACCCGCCGCCGCACCGCAGCCTGCCCCCGAGTGCCTGCAGGCCGGCCTCTTCACACCCGAGCAAAGCACCGCCCTGCGAGCCGGCCTGGAAAGCAGCTTCCCCATAGGCAGCTGGACGCTGGAAAGCGGCGTCGAACCGCCCCGATGGATCGTCTACATGGGCAAGTACAGCAGCGAAGACGCCCTCGCCAAAAAACGCAGCGAGCTGCGCGGCATGGGCGTGTCCTTTGAAGCCTTGGCCAACCCCGCGCTGGGACCCGGCCTGTCACTGGGCCACTACACATCCCAGGCCGAAGCCGAACGCGAACTGGCCAAGGTCGCCACACGCGGCGTGCGCACCGCCAAGGTGGTGCAGGAGCGGCCCGAAACGCGCGGCCAGCTGCTCAAAGTGCCGGCTGCCGATACGGCGCTCAAGGCCAAGCTTGAGGCTCTCAAGCCGCAGCTGGCGGGCAAAGCCCTTCAGGCTTGTAACTAGAGCCCCCACGGTTGCAGCGCGCCGGTCTTTCTTACTCCCTCTCCCTCTGGGAGAGGGCAGGGGTGAGGGCTAGCGGCCTTAAACACACCTACAACGTCAAGCACCGCAGGCCCCCATCCCAACCTTCCCCCAGCGGGGGAAGGAGCAAAACCAAGGGGCGGAGGTGAGCTTCTAGACAGCCTTCCAGGCCCTTAGCGGCACACAGGTCTGCAAGCGCGTGACCGCCTGGTCCATCAGCGCCGGATGCAGCTCATGGCCCAGCGAGCGGGCCACGTCCAGGGTCGCGTCGGCGCCGAGCTCCATCAGGTGGTCAAAATCGCTGCGCGTGCGCGCCAGCGGCACGATCTCGTCGTTCTGGCCGTGCAGCAGGTGCAGGGTGGTCAACGCGGGCGCGCGGGCCGGCCAGACCTGGTAGCCGCCGCCAAAAGACAGCAGGCGGCCCGCCAGGCCGTCATGGGCATCGCTGAGCGCCAGCGCCAGGCTGGCGCCCGCGCCAAAGCCGGCCAGCGCGGTGTCCGACTGCAGGATCTCAAACCGTTGCTGCTGCGCGCGCAAATAGGCGGCCAGCGCTTCCACGCGCGCGGCCAGGGCCGCCGCATCGTCCAGCCCGGCCGCGGCGGCGCCGGCCGCATCGGCATGCGGGCCCGACAGGCCTTGCGGAATCAGCACGGCGGCTTCGGGAAAAGCGCCGCCCAGCAGGTTGCCCAGCTCCAGCATGTCGGCGGCCGAGCCGCCTGCGTCGTGCAGCAGCACAAACAGCTGGCGCGGCGTGGCGCTGGCAGGCAGCAGTTCAATGGTGACGGTGTCCAGGGGATTCATGGCGGGGCAGGGCGGTTGAAGGGGGCTGAAAAAAGGCAATTGGGGCTTTTGCGGCGGCTTTCAACCACTTTAACCAGCCCGCGCCAGGCCCAATGCCGGCCCCCGCGCCGCCGCCCGCATTCCTGGGCGAAAATCGGCGCTTTTACACACGGGACACGCATCCCCCGACACCCGGACGAACATCATGAAAATCGCAAAAGACACCGCCGTCACACTCAGCTACAAAGTGGCGGACGCCCAGGGCAAGCTGGTTGAGCAGAGCAACGAGCCCATGGTTTACCTGCACGGCGGCTACGGCAACACCCTGCCCAAAATTGAAGAAGCGCTGGACGGCAAGGAGCCGGGCTTTCAGACCGTGCTGGCGCTGGAGCCCCAAGACGCTTTCGGCCTGCGCGACGAAAGCCTGGTGCAGACCATCCCTCGCACGCAGTTCCCGCCCGGGGTCAAGGTCGGCGGCCAGCTCGAAGGCCGTGGCGAGGACGGCCGCCAGCACGTCTTCAACGTTGTGAAGATCAAGGGCCAGGTCGTCATGCTGGACGGCAACCACCCGCTGGCCGGCAAGGCCCTGCGTTTTACCCTCAAGGTGACCGACGTGCGCGCCGCCTCCGAAGAGGAAATCGCCCACCGCCACGTCCACGGCGAGCACGGCCACCACCATTGAAATTTACAAATCGCCACTGGTCGCCGCCGGGCGACCGGTCGGCGGCTGCTTGCCGGTAATATTCCCCGCGTTACCCGTCGTTACGGCTAAAAGACGGCCGTTGTCCTAAAGTGGGTCCTCGCCTACACACCCCGATGGCAGCCGATGACAGGCCCCACCGGGGGCGGCGCCTAACTTCATGGATTAACTTCGGGGGCTCCATGCTGATCAACGCGTTTCTTGTCGAGGACAAGCCGGACATACGCAACACCTTGGTGGAAGCCATGGAAGAAATCGCACCGCTGCGATTTGTCGGCCATGCCGATTCCGAGACCGGCGCACGACAGTGGTTAGGCTCTCACCAGGATTGGGACCTGGCCATCGTGGACCTGTTCCTCACCGAGGGTTCGGGCTTCGGCGTGCTCAAGGACTGCCAGCACCGCAAACCCAGCCAGAAGGTCGTGGTGCTGACCAGCCACAACCAGGAGAACCTCATGATTCGTTGCCGCGAGCTCGGGGCGGATGAGATTTTTGACAAGTCGCATGATGTGGAGAAGCTGGTGAGGTTTTGTCAGCGGCATGCGGATAGTCTTGATGGGGTTTTGCCCCCTACCCAATAGCCGGGTCTTGCTCCGGCTGGGCGCGCTCTTCCTCCTCATCCTCCTCTTTCCTCTTCTTGGTTCTGCTGGCCGGGGGTGGCCCGGCGGCCAGTAACTTTCTTTTGCTTCGCCAAAAGAAAGTCACCAAAGAAAAGGCGACCCGCAGTCTGGGTCCCTGCGCTTCGCTACGGGCAACCTGCGGTGCTCGAGCCAAGCGGGGTCAAAAACAACTCGCTTCGCTCAGACACGTTTTTGCCCTGATCCGCTTGTCTCTGCGCTCCTCGGCCCAGCCAGGACGGGGAAGTCCGAAATACCAAAACCAATACCGAAGACAAATACTGAACTCCAATACAAACAAGGACACGCCGCGGCGTGTCCTTGTGG
>NZ_JBFUGK010000041.1:0-52474 GCF_056402935.1 Polaromonas sp. P3_B1 | reverse complement strand
AGCCCTCACCCCTGCCCTCTCCCAGGGGGAGAGGGGGTAAGAAAAATCAGATTCGTTTCCAGTCGAACTTGGCTTTTTTGCCTGTGCCGAAGAGTTTCAAAGCACCGTCTTCACCCACCGCATTCGGCCGAATGAATATCCAGTTCTGCCAGGCCGAGAGGCGGCCAAACACGCGCGTCTCCATGGTTTCCTTGCCCGGAAAGCGCAGCGAGGCTTCCATACCCGTCATCGCGTCAGGCGAGAGCGAAGCACGCTCTTCCAGCATGATGCGGATTTCGTCTTCCCAATCGATGTCATCGGGCGTCAGGGTCACCAGGCCCAGCGCCAGCGCCTGGTCGGCGCGCAGCGGGCTGTCGCCGAGTTTTTGCAGCTGGGCAATCGTGGCCTCGTCTTCGCAAAAGCGCGTCTGCAAGCGCGTCAGGCCGTTGACGGCGGGGAACCAGCCGAAATTGGCGGCGCTCAGTTGCAGCGCGGGCGCGCTGTCGGGCGCATCGGGCAAATCCAGCATGTAGATGCGGTCGCAGGCCAGGGCCAGTTCGTAGAAGGTACCGGCAAAACACGAGCCCGCATCGGCCAGCGCGATCAGCGAGCGGCTGGTGACATCCAGCC
This sequence comes from Polaromonas sp. P3_B1, assembly GCF_056402935.1. Taxonomy (NCBI): domain Bacteria; kingdom Pseudomonadati; phylum Pseudomonadota; class Betaproteobacteria; order Burkholderiales; family Comamonadaceae; genus Polaromonas; species Polaromonas sp. P3_B1. The sequence continues at coordinate 51,865 of NZ_JBFUGK010000041.1, read as the reverse complement.
GCGCCAGCGTGCGGCGCAGCGCACCCGTGGTTTCCTTCACCAGCCAGTGGTCTTTCAATTTGGCCAGCACTTCATCCATGCGTATCACCTGGCCGGCATCGCCCGTGGTCTTGATGACCCAGGTGCCGACTTCGAGTTCATTGGTGCGCAGGTTCAGGATGGCGTCGTCAAGCTCGCGCTGCAGCTTGAGCGGGTACCAGTTGGCGCCGGCCGCTTCAATCGCCTCGGGCGTGGATTCAATGGGGCTTGCGGGCGCCTTCACCGTCAGGGTGGCAATGCGCTTTTCACGGTCCACCTGCGCGTCGACGATGCTGTAGTGGTAGCCGCTGTCGTCGATCAGTGCCTTGAGCGGCGTCAGTTCTATGCCTTTGGCGCCGGCCCGCGTGGACTGCGCACGCAGCGCCTGGATTTCGGCGGCCAGCAAGTCGCCGAACTGCTGCGGCTTGGCATGAGCGTCTATCAACTTCCAGTCCTTGGCGCGGTCGGCGCGCACGCCCTCGGAGGTCGTGCAAAAAATGTCGGCCAGGTCACGGCGGACCTTGCGCTTGTCGGTCACGCGGGTCAGGCCGCCGGTGCCGGGCAGCACGCCCAGCAAGGGCACTTCAGGCAGGCTCACGGTGGAAGAGCGGTCGTCCACCATGATGATGCGGTCGCAGGCCAGGGCCAGCTCGTAGCCACCGCCGGCGCAGGCGCCGGTCACCGCGGCAACCGATTTCAAGCCGTCATGGCGCGACGAATCTTCCAGGCCGTTGCGGGTTTCATTGGTGAACTTGCAGAAGTTGACCTTCCAGCCATGCGTCGAGAGGCCCAGCATGTAGATGTTGGCGCCCGAGCACCAGATCTTTTCCTTGCCCGACTCAAACACCACCACTTTGACGGCCGGGTGCTCGAAGCGCACGCGGTTGATGGCGTCGTGCAACTCGATGTCCACGCCCAGGTCGTAGCTGTTGAGCTTGAGCTTGTAGCCGGGCTTGATGCCGCCGTCTTCATTGATGTCGAGCTTCAGGCGCGCGACGTCGCCCTCCACGCTCAGCGTCCAGTGCTGGTATTTGCCCGGGTGGGTGGAGAAGCTCACGAGCTCGCGCTCCTGGCCGGCGATGACCTGTTTGAATAAAAGCGGCTCTGTCATGGCGTTCATGGGTTTGTCTCCGGTTAGGTCTATTGCTGTTTTACTGCTGGTCGCGCACGGGTGTTTTGGGAACGGCGCGTTCCAGGTCTTTGAGGCTTTGTTTCAGTGTGCGCGCGGCGGTATCAACCACGGCGTCGGCGCGGGCATAGAGGGCTTCGCGACTGGAGAGGATGCGGCGTATGTCTTCCATGGCCTCGTCGGTCGCGCCGCGGGTCGTGTCAAAAGGCCGCATGTCGCCCTGGGCCACCACGCGGGCCATGTGCTCCTCGGGGCTGGCCTTGAGCCAGACGCAATAAAAGCGGCTTTGCAGCAGGTCGAAAGTTTCACGCTCGCTCACGATGCTGCCGCCGGTGGTCATGACCACGCCTTCGGGGTGATCCTCGGCAATGCGAAACAGCGCACGGCGTTCATAGCGCCGGTAGCCGGCCTGGCCGTGCAGCAGCAGGATTTCGTTCATGCTGGTGCCGGCTTCGCGTTCGATCTCGCGGTCCAGTTCAATGAAAGGCACGCCGCGCTCGGCCGCCAATTGGCTGCCCAGCGTGGACTTGCCGGCCCCGCGCAGGCCTATGAGCGCTACGCGCTGCTCGCGGCCCAACGCGTCGCTGAGGCCAAACGTGCCGCCCAGCAGGCTGTAAGCCTGGTCCAGCTGGGCATCGTCCAGCCGCGTCAACAGGCCTTGCACACGCGCCAGCGCCGGACGCGGGGCGTCCTGCAGCAATTCCAGGATGGATATGTTGAGCGCGCGGGCCGCCGCTTCGAGCGAATTGATGGAGACATTGCCCTTGCCGCTTTCCACGTCGGCCAGAAAGCGCTCGCTCAGGCCAGAGTCCGAAGCCAGCTGCTTGCGCGTCATGCCACGGCGGGCACGCCAGGCGCGAACGCGGGCGCCCAGTTCACTGAGCGTGGCTTTCGATTCCTGTTCAGACATGATTTCCAAGAGACACCTGTGTAAAAAGCCCGGTGAAAACCCTAAAAAACCCGCTTCAAGGGGCTTTGACGGTTGCGCTTCGAATGAATTGCAGTATACTTCACCTTAAATCGATGTCAAGCAGTTTATTGCATCTTTATTCCGCCCTTCGACAAGCTCAGGATGACAGGAACCATCATGAAACTCAAAATCCTTGTAGGCACCATGACCAGCACCGCCGACTATGTGGCTCAGGCGATCCAGATGGATTGTGCCGACCTGGTCAGCGAGATTGAGGTCGAACTGATGGACAACCTGGACATCAGCATCTTCGATGCGGCCCAGGCCGAAGATGCACTTTATCTCATCTGCAGCTCCACCTACGGCTCTGGCGACGTGCCCGACAATGCGCGCGCCCTTTACGAGTCGCTGGGCAGCAACCCGCAATTCCTCGGCCATGTGCGCTACGGCGTGATCGCACTGGGCGACCGCACCTATATGCAGACCTTCTGCTTCGGCGGCAAAAAATTTGACGAGCGCCTGCAGGACCTGGGCGCGCAGCGCATTGGTGAAATCTGGTGCCACGATGCCAGCAGCGGCACCATGCCGGAAACCGAAGGCACCGAGTGGTGCCGCCAGTGGCTCACCGGCGCCCTGCAGACATTGGGGGCCAGTTCCGCCACTGCCTGACGCACAAGAAAAACGACCCCGTAGCGCTTGATCAGCGTGCGCAAGCAGCTACCCAAATAACAGCTATCTGGAGACAAGCATGCCAACAAGCAGCGCAGACCATTCGGCAAGCCCTCCCCGGGTGAGCATCCCGCGCGACTACAACGCGGCGCACGACCTGCTGGCGCGCAACGCCACGCGTCCCGGCAAAGTGGCTTTTATGGACGCGCTGAGCGGCGAGCAACTGAGCTACGGCGAACTTGCCGATCAATCCCACCGCTTTGCCAATGCCCTGCGCGCCCAGGGCTTCGAGCCAGAAAGCCGGGTGCTGCTGGCCATGCTGGACACGCCGCAGTGGCCAGTCGCCTTCCTCGGCTGCATACTCGCGGGCGTGGTGCCCATCGCGGCCAACACCTTGTTGACCACGCCGGACTTCGAATTCATGCTGCGCGACTCCCGCGCCCAGGGGCTGATCGTCTCGCACGCCCTGCTGCCGGCCTTTGCGCCGTTGCTGGGAAAGATCGATACGCTGAAGTCTGTGGTCGTCGCCGGCGTCGACGACTGCGCGCCGCACGCAACCATGGCCGCCCTGCTGCGCGCGGCGCCGGCCACGCCCACGGTCGCCGCCACCTGCGCAGACGACGCCTGCTTCTGGCTGTATTCCAGCGGCTCCACCGGCACGCCCAAGGGCACGGTCCACCTGCACAGCCATTTGATCCAGACGGCTGAGCTCTACGGCCGCGGTGTGCTGGGCATACGCGAGTCCGACGTGGTGTATTCCGCCGCCAAGCTGTTTTTTGCCTACGGCCTGGGCAATGCACTGACCTTTCCGATGAGCGTGGGCGCCACCACCGTGCTGCTGCCAGCGCGCCCCGCGCCGGCCGATGTCTTTGCCCTGCTCAAAAAATACCGGCCGACGATTTTCTACGGCGTGCCCACGCTGTATGCCGCCCTGCTGGCCGACCCGGCGCGGCCGGCGCAGTCCGAGTTGAGCCTGCGCGTATGCACCAGCGCGGGCGAGGCCCTGCCCGCCGAGATCGGCAAAAAATGGACGGCGCAGTACGGTTGCGAAATCCTGGACGGCATAGGCTCCACCGAGATGCTGCACATCTTTTTGTCCAACCGGCCCGGCCAGGTGCGCTACGGCACCACCGGACAGGCGGTGCCGGGCTACGCGTTGCGCATCATCGGGGACGACGGCCGAGAATGCGCCGACGGCGAGATCGGCGAGCTGCAGATCAGCGGCCCCAGCGCCGCCATCATGTACTGGAACAACCGCGCCAAGACCAAGGCCACCTTCGCGGGCGAATGGACCAAGAGCGGCGACAAGTACACACGCGACGCCGACGGCTTCTACACCTACGGCGGGCGCAGCGACGACATGCTCAAGGTCGGCGGCATCTACGTCTCGCCCTTCGAAGTCGAGGCCTGCCTGATGACGCATGCCGCCGTGCTGGAAGTGGCGGTGATAGGCATGGCCGATGCCGACGAGCTCATCAAACCCAAGGCTTATGTAGTTTTCAAGTCCGGCCAGAGTGCCACCATGGACGAGCTCAAGGCCCACGTCAAGCAGCAGCTCGCGCCCTACAAATATCCGCGCTGGATAGAGTTCGTCAGCGAACTGCCCAAGACGGCCACCGGCAAGATCCAGCGCTTCAAGCTGCGCCAGCCGCGCTGAAGCGTAACGCGCCACCAGGCCCCGAACCTGAGCCCGGTATGCGGCAAAAGATCACTGCAAAAGTGTGCGCAAAGGCCAAAATCGGGCACAGTCATTGCTTTAGATGTAAACAATTTAATCTTCAATCTCGGGTTTTACACTAGGACTGGCCACGCTACGCACGCTTACTATTGGCCTAACAGTTTTCAGAGTTTCCAGCCTCAACCAGGAGCTATTTCATGACTTCACGCCGACTTGTACTGACCCGCAGCGCCGCCATGATCGGTGCCGCCTCCACCGGCCTTTTGCTCCCTGAAATCGTGCGCGCGCAGTCCGGCAAGGTGCGTGTCGGCTTCATGCTGCCCTATACCGGCACGTTCGCGCAGCTCGGTGTGGCCATTGAAAACGGTTTTCGCATGGCCATCAACGAACAAGGCGGCAAGCTGGGCGGCCGCGAGATCGAATTCTTCAAGGTGGACGACGAGTCCGAGCCGTCCAAGGGCATTGAAAACGCCAACAAGCTGGTGCAGCGCGACAAGGTCGACGTGCTGGTCGGCACGGTGCACTCGGGCGTGCAGATGGGCATCCAGAAAGTCGCGCGCGACAGCGGCGTGCTGAGCCTGATCCCGAATGCCGGCGTGCATGCCGCGACGCGCAGCCTGTGCGCGCCCAATGTGTTCCGCACTTCTTTTACAAACTCCCAGCCCACGCGTGCCCTGGGCAAGGCCATGGTGGACCGCGGCCACAAAAAGGCCGTCTGGATCACCTGGAAATACGCGGCCGGCGACGAGGCATTTGAAGGCTTCAAGGAAAGCTACACCGCCGCGGGCGGCACCATCGTCAAGGAACTGGGCCTGCCCTTCCCGCAGGTTGAGTTCCAGGCCCTGCTGACCGAAATCGCCGCGCTCAAGCCCGATGCCGTGGCCTGCTTCTTCGCCGGCGGCGGCGCCGCCAAATTCATCAAGGACTACGCCGCCGCGGGCCTGAAGGAAAAAATCCCGCTGTACGGTTCCGGCTTCCTGACCGAAGGCGTGCTCGACGCCGCCGGCCCCGCGGCCAACGGCATCATCACGACCATGCACTACAGTGACTCGCTGCCGACCCAGCGCAACGGCCAGTTCCGCCTGAGCTACGCCAAGACATTCAAGATGCAGCCCGACGTCTACGCCGTCCAGGGCTACGACACCGGCCTGCTGCTGATCCAGGGCGCCAATGCCGTCAAGGGCGACCTGAGCGCCAAGCCGGCCCTCTACAAGGCCCTGGAAGGCGCCGTCATCGACAGCCCGCGCGGCAAATGGACCATGAGCCCTTCGCACAACCCGGTGCAGGACATGTACCTGCGTGTGGTCGAGAACAAGGAAAACAAGGTGATCGGCGTGGCGGCCAAGGCTTTGGCAGACTCGGGCGCAGGCTGCAAGATGGCCTGAACCTGACCAGACGGCCAACTCAAGCCCGTCCCTACCAGCATGAGCCGCGGAACCGGCTTTGCCGGGCCGCAGGCGGGCGGCCCCCTCGGGGGGCAGGGAGCTACATGTAGTGAGCGACCGTGGGGGCCATTCTGATGCTATCTTCAAGCCCATGACGCTCACCACCTACCTCCTCTACGTCGCAGCCGTCGCGCTGCTGATCCTCACGCCCGGCCCGACCATGCTGATGTGCATGACCAATGCACTCAACCACGGCCCGCGCAAGGCCATGACGTCCGTGGCCGGAAGCGTCGCCGCGGTGTTGTGTGTCATGCTGCTGTCGGCCATGGGCCTGGGGGCGCTGCTGGCGGCGTCTGAAACCGCCTTCACGGTCGCCAAACTCATCGGCGCGGCCTACCTGATCTGGCTGGGCATCAAGACCTTCCGTAGCGAGGCGGCCGTGTTTGACGGCACGGCCAAAGACGACAGCCCCTCGCAGCGCCGCTCGTTTTTCCTGCGCGGCTTCCTGGTTGGCGCCAGCAACCCCAAGGCCGTGCTGTTCTTCGCGGCCTTCTTCCCGCAGTTCCTGAACTCTGCCGCGCCCTTTGTGCCGCAGTTCGCCATCCTGGCGCTGACCTTTATGGCCTTTGAATTCACGGTGCTGACCTGCTGCGCGCTGGGCGTCTCGCGCATCGCGCCGCTGCTGCGCTCCAGCCACGCCGTGCGCTGGTTCAACCGGGTGTCGGGCGGCCTATTTACCCTGATGGGCAGCCTGCTGCTATTCACACGTCGCCACACATAAACCTGATTTATGGATTTAGCCAACTTCCTTATCCAGCTGCTCAACAGCGTCCAGTACGGCCTGCTGCTGTTCATGCTGGCTGCCGGCCTCACGCTGATCTTCGGCATCATGGGCGTGGTCAACCTGGCCCACGGCAGTTTTTACATGCTGGGCGCCTACCTGGCCTGGTCGCTCAGCACGCTGACGGGCAGCCTGACGCTGGCCATCGTGATGGGCGCGGTGCTCTCGGTCGCCTTCGGCCTGGTGCTGGAGTGGCTGCTGTTTCGCCACTTCTACAAGCGCGACCACCTGGACCAGGTGCTGCTGACCTTCGGCCTGATTTACATCTTTGAAGAAGTGCGCTCCATCCTCTGGGGCGACGACGTGCACGGCGTCACGATTCCCGACCTGCTCAGCGCTTCGGTACCGCTCACCGACAACCTCTCCTACCCGGTCTACCGCCTCTTCATGTCGGGTGTCTGCATCGCGCTGGCCCTGGGCCTGTATTTCATGATCTCCAAGACCCGGCTGGGCATGAAGATCCGTGCCGGCGCCTTTAACCGCGACATGGCCGAATCGCTGGGCATCAACATCAAGCTGATCCATGCCGTGGTGTTTGCGCTGGGCGTGGGCCTGGCCGCGGTGGCGGGCATGATCGCCGCACCTGTCGCCAGCGTCTATCCCAATATGGGCTCGCAAGTGCTGATCATGTGTTTTGTGGTGGTGGTGATTGGCGGCATAGGCTCGGTACGCGGCGCGCTGATTTCCGCGCTGCTGGTGGGCTTGGTCGACACCTTTGGCAAGGTACTGCTGCCTTCCATGGCGGGCATGCTGGTTTATATGTTGATGGCGGCTGTTCTTTTGTGGAAACCCGAAGGTCTGTTCAAGCAATGAAAACCGTTTTATCCGTTCGGGCTGAGCCTGTCGAAGCCTCCTTTCCAACACCCCCTTCGACAAGCTCAGGGCGAACGGCAGGGAATAAATGAGTTCAGCAAAAGCAAACCTTGAAATCCTGCCTCGGGGCGTGCAGGTAGCGCTGGGCCTGGGGCTGATCGCGCTGGTCGCCTTTCCTTTTGTCGGCACCGACTTCTACACCCAGATGGTCACGCGCATGATGATCATGGCCATCTTCGCGATGAGCCTTGATTTGCTGCAGGGCGTGAGCGGCCTGGTGTCGCTGGGCCATGCGGCCTACTTTGGCCTGGCCGGTTACGCGCTGGCCTTCCTGACACCCGCAGGCGAACCTGTGAGTCTGTGGTGGACGCTGCCGGTGGCCGTGCTGGCCTCGGGCCTGGCCGCGCTCATCATTGGCTTCTTCGTGGTGCGCACCCACGGCATCTACTTCATCATGGTCACCATGGCCTTCGCGCAGATGGTGTTCTACCTCTTCTTCGACAACAAGGCCCTGGGCGGCTCCGACGGGCTCTACATCAACTTCAAGCCCAGCGCGGCCGTCTTCGGCTGGGTGCCCTTTGACCTGGACAGCAAGCTCACGCTCTACTACTTCACGCTGGGCGCGATGCTGCTGGTGTACGCCTTCTTGCGCCGCCTGCTCTGGAGCCCCTTCGGCCGCACGCTGGCCGGCATACGCGTCAACGAGCACCGCATGCGCGCCATGGGCTTCGGCACCTTCGGCTACAAGCTCTCGGCCTTCACGCTGGCCGGCGCGCTCGCGGGCCTGGCCGGCTACCTGTGGGGAACGCAGACCGGCTACATCAACCCCGAGCTCATGGGTTTTCACATGAGCGCGCATGCCATCATGATGGTGATCCTGGGTGGCATGGGCAATTTCGCCGGCGCCATTGTCGGTGCCTTCGCGTTTGAATACCTGCTGCACGTGTTCAAGGACCTTCCGACCCTTGGGAGCGTGAACCTCGGCAAACACTGGCAGCTCTGGATGGGCCTGTTCATCGTGCTGCTGGTGGTCTTCGCGCCGCGCGGCATCCTGGGCCTGGTCGAAAAATTCACCCAGCGCAAATCCAAAGCGGAGGCTGGCCATGAGTGAAGTCCTCCTCAGCGCGAAAAACTTGACGAAGCGATTCGGCGGCTTGGCCGCGGTCAACGACGTCTCCATAGACCTCTGGCGCAACCACATCCACGCGGTCATAGGCCCCAACGGCGCGGGCAAATCCACGCTGACGAATCTGCTCTCGGGCGACCTGCCACCCACGTCGGGCACCGTCACCCTGGGCAGCCATGACGTGACCGGCTGGACGCCCGAAAAAATCTCGAACAAAGGCTTGGGCCGCAGCTACCAAAAGACCAATATCTTTCTGCCTTTCAGCGTCTGGGAAAACGTGCGTCTGGCCTCGCAGTCGCGCGCGCCGCATGCGGCTCACTGGCTCAAGCGCGCCACCAGCTTCGCGGCGGTCAACGCCCGCGCCGAACAGGCGCTGGAGCTGGCCGGCCTGCAAAACCGCAAGCACAGCATCGCCGGAACCATCAGCCACGGCGAGCAGCGCCAGCTTGAGATCGCGATGACGCTGGCCACCGAGCCTCAGGTGCTGCTGCTGGACGAGCCGCTGGCCGGCATGGGCGTAGCCGAGGCCGAGCGCATGGTCGCCCTGCTGCTGGCCATCAAGAAAGACCACGGCATCCTGCTGGTCGAGCACGACATGGACGCGGTCTTTACCCTGGCCGACAAGCTCACCGTGATGGTCAACGGCCAGGTGATCGCCAGCGGCACGCCGGCCCAAATCCGCGCCGATGCCGGTGTGCAGGCTGCTTACCTTGGCGAGGAACACTGATGAACGCCCCCGAGAAACAGATCGACATCCTGATCGGCGCCCAGGACATCAACACCTACTACGGCGCCAGCCACGTGCTGCGCGGCATTGACTTTCACGTTGCGCGCGGCGAGACGATCGGCCTCATGGGCCGTAACGGCATGGGCAAAAGCACGCTGCTCAAAAGCATCATGGGCCTGGTCAAGCCGCGCTCAGGCACGGTTGCAATCAACGGGCGGCCCATGACGGGCGCCCCGCCCTACGAAATCGCCCGCCTCGGCATTGCCTATGTGCCCGAAGGCCGCGGCATTTTCGGCAACCTCAGCGTGACCGAGAACCTCAAGATGGCGGCGCGCCCCGGCACCCAAGGCCAGCGCGACTGGACTTACGAGCGCGTGCTCGAGACCTTTCCGCGCCTGAAGGAACGCCTGGGCCATGGCGGCCAGCAGCTCTCGGGCGGCGAACAGCAGATGCTGACCATAGGCCGCGCACTCATGACCAACCCGGACGTGCTGATCCTGGATGAAGCCACCGAAGGCCTGGCGCCGCTGATCGCGCGCGACATCTGGCGCATCTGCGGCCTGATCCGGGAAACCGGCATCAGCAGCGTGATCGTCGACAAGAACTGGAAGCACGTCACCCAGATCACCGACCGCAATGTGATCCTGGTCAAGGGCCAGGTCGTGTTTGAGGGCAGCTCGGCCGAGCTGCATGCCAAGCCTGAGCTGCTGGCGCAATACCTGGGCGTTTAACACCCCGGCTTGAGGAGGGGCTGGTACGCAACTTGCTGAAGTTGCGCCTATCTTTCCCCCTCTGAAAGCCAGCCATGCCTTCCACCCGTTCGATCCGCCCCTTCCTCCTGGTGGCGCTTTGCGCCGCGTCCAGCCTGTTCGCCGCGCCGGCTTCCGCGCAGGACGCCTATCCCAGCCGGCCGGTCAAAGTCATCGTGGCCCTGCCGGCGGGCGGCAGCGTGGACATGGTGGCGCGGCAGATCAGCCAGCAGCTGAGCGCCGACCTGGGCCAGCCCTTTGTGGTGGACAACCGGGCCGGCGGATCCGGGCAGATCGGCCTGCCGGCGGTCGCGAAGGCGCCGCCGGACGGCTACACCATCATGGTGTCGCCGGCGTCCTTCCTGACCACCAACAAGAGCATCTTCAAGACCCTCCCCTACAACCCGGAAACCGACTTTGTGCCCGTGACCAAGCTGGTCAACCAGGCCATGGTGCTGGTGGTGCGCGACAAGGCAAAGTACGCCACCCCGGCCGCCGTGCTGGCGGCGGCCAAGGCCAACCCCGGCAAGCTGACTTATGCATCGTCCGGCGACGGCAGCCCGCAGCACCTGGCCGGCCTCATGTTTGAAAGCCAGACCGGCGTCAAGCTGCTGCACGTCCCCTACAAGGGCGGCGCGCCGGCCATCACCGACCTCATAGGCGGCGTGGTGGACATGGCTTTCGCCCCACTGCCCGAGGCGCTGCCGCACATCAAGTCCGGCAAGCTGCACCCGGTGGGCATGCTCAGCGAGAAGCGCGCCATCTCGGCGCCGGAGATCCCTACGCTCAAGGAAGGCGGCGTGAACAACGTTGTGCTGTCGGCATGGATCGCCCTGCTGGCACCCGCCAAAACGCCCCAGCCCGTGCTGGACAGCCTGGGCAAGTCCGTGAAAGCCATGCTGCGCGGCGATGCCAAAAACAGGTTCGTTGAAATCGGCATGGAGCCGGCCGTCGATGAAACCAAACCCCTGGCCCAGGTGATTTCTGAAGAGATCCGTATCCATGCCGAGCTCGTGAAAGCGGCCGGACTGGTGCCGCAGTAAGGCGCCAGGAGTCTGGGCGGCAGAAGGCATCGAAGCGAAAAGCGAGCCCAGCGAGGACAGTTTTTACCGGGTTTGCAGGCCCATAGCCCAGCTATGGGACAAAAAACCGGTGAAAAATGAACCGCTGCGCTCGCTTTGCAGCCGATGTTCCTTCTGTCGCCCAGACTCCTAGAGCAAAGAGCGCAACTCCCGCGCCGCATCCAGCAACAGCGGCAGCATTTCCTTTTGCAGCACCTCCCCGCGAAGGCGCTGCGACGAAGACACCACATTGAGCGCGGCCACGGTGCGTCCCTGCATGTCGCGCAGCGGCACGGCCAGCGCATGCACGCCCAGTTCATGCTCTTCGCTGGCCAGGCAGTAGTCGTCCAGCCGCACCTGCTCGACCAGGGCCTTGAGCTTGCGCGGGTCGGTCGTCGTATGCAGCGTCAGTCGCGGCAGGTTGCCGGTGTCGGTTTTCGCCTTGAGCCAGGCACTGAACTCACTCTTGCTCTTGGCTGCCAGCAGGATGCGGCCTGTGGAGGTTGCATGCGCGGGCAGGCGCGCCCCCAGGTGCAGGCCGTAAGCCAGCACCCGGGCCGGCGCCGTCTTGGCGTCGCCTGAGGGTCTCCACTCAAACCCGCTGCGCCCGATGATGACGATCTCGTCGCCGTCCAGCACCGCGACCGAAAACGACTCCTGCGCCTGCGCGGCCAGCCGGTTCAGCGTGGGCTGGATGGCGCGCGGCAGGCGCGCCGTCGCCAGGTAGCTGCCCGAAAAGCGCAGCACCTTGGGCGCCAGCCAGAAATAGCTGCCGTCGGTTTCCAGGTAACCGAGGTGCGTGAGCGTGAGCAGGTGGCGGCGCGCCGCGGCGCGCGTGATGCCGGCGCGCTCAGCCGCCAGCGTGGCATTGAGTCGCTGGCGCTGGGTGTCAAAGCTTTCCAGCACGGCCATGCCCTTGGCCATGCCTTCAATCATGTCGGCCTTGGCAATCGCAAAGGCGCCGGGTTTCGCAGCGGTTCGTGAGGTGACCATTGCGCGATCATCGCACAAAGAAGCCAAACATCGTGCAAAGGCGGGTTGTGCCGCTGGCAGTTCGCCGCACGCACGCCTACGCTTGAGGCCAAGGTATTTATCGGAGACAAGTTATGCGTGTACAGGTTGCCATCGTGGGCGGCGGCCCCGCCGGGCATTTGCTCGGCCAATTGCTTTACAAGAGCGGCATCAGCGCCATCGTGATCGAGCAGCGCAGCCAGGACTATGTGCTGGGCCGCATACGCGCGGGCGTGCTCGAGCAAGGCACGACCGACCTGCTTGACGAAGCCGGCGTGGGCCAGCGCATGCGTGCCGAGGGCCTTGTGCATGGCGGTTTTTCCTTGAGCTTTAGCGGCGCGCATCACCGTATCGATATGCAGCAGCTTACCGGCGGCAAGAGCGTCATGGTCTACGGCCAGACCGAGGTCACGCGTGACCTCATGAATGCGCGCGCCGCCGCCGGCCTGGCCACCGCCTATGAAGCCGAAAACGTCAGCCTGCACGACTTCGACGGGACGCGGCCCAAGGTGCGTTATGTGCAGCACGGCGTGGCGCATGAGGTCGAATGCGACTTCATCGCGGGCTGCGACGGCTTTCACGGCGTGAGCCGGGCCAGCGTGCCGGCCGGTGCGCTCAAAACCTTCGAACGCATCTACCCCTTCGGCTGGCTGGGCGTGCTGTCGGAGACCCCGCCCGTGGCCGAGGAACTGGTCTACAGCAACCACGCGCGCGGCTTCGCGCTGTGCAGCATGCGCAGCCACACGCGCAGCCGCTATTACGTGCAGTGCGCCCTCGACGACAAAGCCGAACGCTGGAGCGACGACGCCTTCTGGGACGAGTTGCGCCGCCGCCTGGCGCCCGAACTCGCCGAAAGCCTGGTGACCGGCCCCTCGATTGAAAAAAGCATCGCGCCGCTGCGCAGCTTTGTGGCCGAGCCCATGCGCTTCGGCCGGCTCTTCCTGGCCGGCGACGCCGCCCACATCGTGCCGCCCACGGGCGCCAAGGGCCTGAACCTGGCGGCCAGCGACGTGCGCTACCTGGCGCGCGCGCTGGCCGGCTTTTATGCCGGCGACGAGACGGGTATTAACAACTATTCGGAGACCTGTTTGCACCGCGTCTGGAAGGCCGTGCGCTTTTCCTGGTGGTTCACCTCGCTGATGCACCAGTTCCCCGATGGCGGCGAGTTCGGCCACAAGCTGCAGGAGGCGGAACTGGATTACCTGATCCATTCGCCGGCGGCCGCGACCTCGCTGGCGGAGAACTATGTGGGGCTGCCGCTTTAAGTTCAGGCAGTCCGGCGTGGCGCTTGTCAGGCCGCGCGCGCCGCGCTGATCGCCTGCCTGGCCCAAGCCAGCAACTGCGCCGGGTCATCGAGCAGTTCCGCAGGAGCGGCGTAGTACTTGCGCACCTGCACCACACCATTTTTGGTGGAGTAGCTAAAGGGTTTGGAGCCCTTCTTCTCGTACGCCGGCCTCGAACTGTCATCCACCCGGAAGTACAAGGTGTTGCCCATGACCATGGCGAACTGCTTTCCACCGTGCTTCATCGCATGGCCGCCAAAAAACTTTCCATCGCGGATGTCTCCCAACGGCGCCAGCAGTTCACACACATAGCTGACGAATTCGGCGTTGGCGCTCATGCTGTCCGCTCCGCTGCGGAGATTTTTTGTCTGGATTTCATGACGGCCATTATGGCGATGGACGCCTGCCGCCCGCGATGCATTGCGGGTCGTTGAAGGTGGCCGGGTTGTTGCGGTCGCAGGGAATGCTGCAGTTGCTCGCGCTCCGGCAAGCAGACTTGAGGGACTCCTTCGCCGTTTGCTCCCAATTGATATCGGCGCAGGCGCTGAGCAAAGCGACCAGGGCCGCGGCGATGGCAAGACGGTTCATTGGGATGGCTCCGGAACAGGTCGGCTTCGGTGAATGCGTCTAGCGCATTCCTCGCTCGCACAAACTGAGCACATAGCTGAACTCCTCACTGTCGAAACGAAGAATCTTGCTGTCTTCGGGCTTCTCCCCTGCAACGACCGGCGGCAGAGCCGACGCGGCGATAAACCGAATATCACCACGCTCTCCTTTTGAGGGATCTGCCGGGTCTACCAGCCCACCGTCACGCAACTGAACGCCGCCAACTGTATAGCCCAGCGTGCTACCAAGCCGTTTTATGCTGCAGGTGCCAAGAATGCTAAGTGCCGGGATGAAATACATCGCGTCCTGGCCGCTTTGCCTGTTTGCGTTCAGCGGCCCCAGAACAAGAGTCATCTCGTACACATCCGGCGATTTGAAGCGAAAGGTCGTTCTCGCCTCACTGAAATACTTATCGATATGCATATCGGAGGCGGTGTAAGTGACATCTTTGGGCCGGCTGGCACAGCCCTGCAACGCAGAGACCACCAATACCAACAACAACATCGGAATCGTCAACAGAAATCTCACTCGGTTCTCCTTTTCAGGCTGGTTCATCGGGCCGCGACACCAGCAAATCTCCCGGCTGGCAATCCAGAAATTCACAAATACGCATCAGCGTATCAAAGCGCACGCCCTTGACCTTGCCCTGTTTGAGCAGGGACAGGTTGGCTTCTGTGATGCCGACGTAGGCGGCCAGGTCCTTGGACTTGGCCTTGCGTTCGGACAGCATCACATCGAGTTTGACGACGATGGGCACGCGCGAAGAACGAAAAAAGAACGAAGAAAAAATTAAACGAACTGCGCGTTCTCTTCGGCCAGCGCCACGGCCCTGGCCATCACGGCGGCGATCTGCCACACCATGCCGGCGAACAGCAAGGTCAGCAACTCGTTGCTACCCAGGCTCAGCGACAACGCACGCGGGCCGGCCGCTGCCGCCGAGGTCAGCACCAGGGTGATCAGCGTCGACGCCAGCACACCGGTCACCACCGATGCAAAAATGCCGGCCGCAAAACCACGCAGGTATTTGACGGTGCGCAGGCTGAAATACTCGGCCTGCGAGAAGCCCGAGAAGCAGCGCATGGCGCACACCAGCCCATAAGACGCGCAGCACACCGGCACCACACCCAACAGCACGGACAGGCATTTTTGCCCCAGTGTGACCTCCATGGCCGCAGCCTGCGCGACTTGCGACGACACGCCCGCGCGCATCAACAAGCTTTCCACCGGCACGCTGAGCAGGTGGTAGGCCACCGCCAACGGCAGCGCCACCGCGAGCAATGCGCAGGCCCAGGCCAGCACGCTACTGAGACGTTGCACATCGGGCCCGGATGGGGCCAGGGGAGTTGCGGTGTGTTTCATGCGAGCCATCTCTTGCCTGGTTAATAGGCATTTAGTGTCTCAGATTAATTTCTGTAAAACAATAATTAATATCCATAAAACAGAAATTATTCAAAGAAATTTCAGCGCTTTAGCGACAACCCCGAACGCCTCTGAGAAGGCTTTGGGGTAAATTGCCCCCACACCATGCCCAGCTCCAAACCGCCCGCCGCCCGCAAAACCCCCTCTCCGCCCTCCTCGCCTATCCCGCTGCAGCCGCTCAAAGGCGTGCGCATGCTGAGCCTGGCGCTCAACCTGCCCGGCCCGGCGGCGCTGATGCGCTGCAGGCAAATGGGCGCGCGCTGCGCCAAGCTGGAGCCGCCCCCGCCCTCGGGAGACCCCATGAAGCTCTACAACCCCACGGCCTATGCCGCGCTGCACGCCGGCGTGCGCACCGCCACGGCCGACCTCAAGACCGAGCGCGGCCAGGCCTTGCTGCACCGCGAACTCGCAAAAACCGACGTGCTGCTCACCTCCTTCAGGCCCTCGGCGCTGGCCAAGCTGGGCCTGACCTGGAAGGCCTTGCACAAGCAGCACCCGCAGCTGAGCCAGGTCGCCATCGTCGGCAGCGCTGGCGAGCGCGCCGAGGAGCCCGGCCACGACCTCACCTACCTGGCCGAAAACGATTTGATCACCGGCCTGGACCTGCCCGCCACGCTGTACGCCGACATGGGCGGCTCGCTGATGGCCAGCGAAGCCGTGCTGCAGGCCGTGCTGCACCAGCGCGCCAAAGGCAAGGGCGCGTACCTCGAGGTCGCCCTTTCCGCCGCCGCCGGTTACCTGGCCCTGCCGCGCCGCTGGGGCCTCACGCAACCCGGCGCGGCCGTGGGCGGCGGCCATGCGGGCTACCGCCTCTATGCCTGCAGGGACGGCCGCGTGGCGCTCGCGGCCCTGGAGCCGCACTTCGCAGCCCGCCTGTGCGCCGCCGCGGGCGTGCAGGCCTCCGGCATGAAGGCCATGTTCGCGCCGGCCACGCATGCGGCCATCGAGGCCTGGCTCAAAGGCAAGACCCGCGAAGAGCTGGACACGTTGGCCGTGGAGAAGGACATTCCGCTGCACACGCTGGCACGGTGATGCACGCATGAGGAAGCAGGGAACGATTGCACGCTGGGACGCAGGCCGCGGGTTTGGATTTATTCGCGGCCAGGCGGCAGGTGCCGATGTCTTTTTTCATCTAAGGGATTTGCGTGGTGGCTTGCAACCGCGAGAAGGCATGGTTGTCAGCTTTGAAGAAATTCACGTCGGCGGCAAAGGTCCGCGCGCAATGGCGGTTGAAGCGATGGATGCGGGGCCGGATCCCGCCAAGGACCGCGCCTCATCGCGAAGCCCTGCCCGCTCCCGTCCTGAAAACAGGGACGCCGCTCGGCGTATGCGCCCAAGACGGCAAACCGCCGCCCTGGCGAGCGGACCTGGCTTCGGGTCGCTGCTGATCGTCGGCACGGCCTACGGCGGTTTGCTGCTCTGGGCCGTCTGGCAATCGCTATTGCCATGGTGGGTATTGCCGGCGTCGTTCGTGCTCAGCCTCCTGACGTTCTGGATGTACTGGGTGGACAAGCGCGCGGCGCAAACCAGCCAGTGGCGCACACCCGAGAGCACGCTGCAACTGCTGGCGCTGGCCGGCGGCTGGCCAGGAGCATGGCTGGCGCAACTGGCCCTGCGGCACAAGTCAAGCAAGCTTTCTTTTCTCCTTGTCTACTGGCTGATGGTCTTAGCGCACGGCTTTTTTCTTGGAGCCTGGCTTTTTTGGCCGCCTCTCAGGGCGGCCCTCGTGGCCTGGCGGTAGTGACAGGCGCTCAGGTCGCCTGAACCGCCAGAGTTTACGAAGCCCGCCGCGCCAGCACCACCATCGCCGCCCCAAGCAGCAAGGCCCCCACGCCCTGTAGCGCCGTGAGTGGCTCGGCAAACAGCCAGGCCGCCGCGACGGCGGCCACCAGCGGCTCGACCAGCGTGCCGACGACCGTTGCGGTCGGCGACAGGCGCCGCGCACCCCAGGCAAAGGCCAGGTAGGCGATCGAAGTGGTGAAGATGCCGGTGTAGCCCACCTGCAGCCAGGCCGTCGTGTGCTGCGGCCAGGTGATGCCCTGCGCGACGGCCAGGCCCAGCATCAGCAGCGCGGCCGCGCTCATGCTCCAGGCCGAGGCGGTGACGGCCGGCAGCTGCGCGGGCATGCGCGCATTGCCCAGCACCACCAGCGAATAGAGCCCGGCCGAGGCCAGCGACCAGGCCAGGCCGGCCGCGTAGTGCGCCGGCAGGCTCAAGCCTTCGCCGGGCATGGCGATCAGGCCCACACCGAGCAAGGCCAGGCACAGCGCCAGCAGCAATCGGCCGCTCGCACGTTCATAGCCGCGCAGCACCGACAGCAGTGCAACGATGACAGGCGCACAGCAAATTGAGATCACCGTGGGCAGGGCCGCGCCTATGTGGCTCATGGCGATAAACCAGCTCGTGACGTTGAGCGCCATGGCCAGGCCGGTGCCCATGACCAAGGCCTGGCCGCGCCGGGGAAGATGCCGCCACTGCGCCGTGCGCGGCGCGGCCGGCAGCTGCCGCCAGTGCCACCACCACAAGAGCGGCAAGCCCAGCGCGAACCGCGCCAAAGACAGGCTGTAGGGCGCCATGCCCCCGGCCATCACAGACTGGGCGACCAGGGCGCCCACGCCCCACAAGACGCCCGCAAGCAGCACGCCACCCCAGGCCAGGGCGGCCGATGTTTGGGTTTTCATGAAAATTTTCTCCGTCCGTGCGACTGCTGCAAGCGGGATCGCCGCAATAAAAAGCAGGCAGGCGCGTCAACTCAAGGCCGCGCGCCGTTCCATCGAAACAAGCACGGCCAAAGGGCGCAGCCCGGCATCAAGCCGGGTGCATCACAGAGTGACGGAGGGGGGAGAAAGCTGGAGATGCATGATTTGCATCATAACGAAGACGCAACGGGGGCACCGCCATAAACCAGGCCGACCCGCCCCGACCGCTCAAACACCTGCCGGACGAAGGCATACAAGGCCCACAGCAGCAGCAAAGGAATCACCAGTGTCTGCAGCACAAAGATCACGATGAGCCGGATGATGTGCTCGGTGGCTTGCTCGGCCGCGCGTTTGAGGTTCTCGACATGTTTGCCCACATCGCCGTTTTTCGCCAGCCAGTCTTTCATGCTCTCGATCAGGCCGCGATTGTCGGGTGCGGCAACAGTGGGGTTGAGCTGCCCGGCCTGGCCGGTGGCGCTGTCTATCAATTGCTGGCTGGCCGCGTAATCGGCCGCCAGGAATTTTTGCCACAACAGGTCGCTGCCCAGCGTCACCACCGGCACGGCAAAACGCAGCATCAGCAAAATCACCAGCAGCCTGGACAGCCAGGGCGGCACCTGCTGCCTGCGCAGATGCAGCCACCACCAGGCCAGAGCCGCAGCGCTCAAGGCCAGCGACACCGGCCAGTAGCTGCCGATGCTGATCAGCGCCTTCTGGATGCCGAAGGCCACACTGGCCGCCAGCATCAGGTGCGAAAACTGCTCCACCAAGTCGTTCACCGGGTCCAGGATCTGCCCGGGCGTGAAGGTCACGCCGACGCCAAAAGGTTGCACCGAGGCCTCGGTGCCCTGCGCGACCGAGATCACCGCATTGAGCAGCCGCGCCGTGGCAAAGCTGACCAGCGCGCGCTTGAGGCCGGCATCAACCTGCCGCATGGCCGGCGCGTCCAGCGGTGCCAGCCAGGCGCAGGCCGTGACGGCCGCCATGGTGAAAGCCACAAGGGCTCTGCGTGCGATGAGCATGGGTCTCTCCGGGTTCTGGATCGAAGGGAATGCCAGGCCATCTTGCCAGAAAGAGCTGCCGGAAGAATTGTTTCCCGGGAAAGCGCCGGACTGAGGGCCTCTTCCGCCGCAACCAGGTAGGGTCCCGAGGCACGGCGCAGGCCGGATCTCAAGGCTTTGCCGGCTTGGGCACCGCCCTGGCGCCCGGCGCGCCTGTCAGCACCAAACGGGCCTGCTCAAGCATCGCCTTGTGTTTTGCCGCTTCAATGAAAGCGGTTTCGTCGCCGGTGGTCCAGCCCCTGAACGTGGCCTCCAGGAAAGCGCGGCGACTCTGCGGATACTGCTTCATCGAGGCCAGTATCGCGGCGTCCGGCATCGCCGGGTTGATCGTGAACGCGCTCCAGCGCTGTTCAATCGCCCGCCAGGCGGGAATCAGCTCCGCCGCCATCTCGGGCACCAGTTCCTTGGGCGGGATATCCCCGTCAAGGGCTTTGTTCATGAATGTTTCGAAGCGCGCGTTGAGCGGGTTGATCTGCGACTCGTATTCACGCGCGGCCTGCTGCAAAGCCACCATCTCCGACCAGTAGTACGGCGGCCTGGGCGCATAAAGCGTCCCGGCAGTAATGGCGGCGGCCGCAACCACGGATGCCGCAACAGCGGCAAGCCGGCTGCCGCGCCCCGCACTCGCCTTGGCGGCCGTCGGCCGGAGCAGCACGCCCATGACGGCGCCGCAGCACAGCCCGCACAGCAGCGAACCGAAATCCGCCGAGCCCTTGGCGACGGCAAAACCCAGGAGACCCAGCAGCGGCAACAAAGCCAGGGCCTTGAGGATGGAAAAGTCGCGCCTGCGCGGCGCACCCTCCAGGCCCCGCCCCATGGCAATGAGCAGGCACAACCCCAGGCCCAGGGCCGGCCCGCCGGCGCCCACACTCACCGTCGCGAAGTCGCGGACATAAAGCGTCGTCACGCTGCACAGCGCCGACACCAGCACGAACGACACCAACAGGCTCAGGGCGCCATAAGTGCGCTCGAAGGCCCTCGAGACCACCCAGAAAAAGGGAATAAAGGCCGCAACGCCGATCACGGACCCCAGTTGCAGTTTGGACGCGACAAGCCGCCATGCGTTACCGCTGTCCAGGGTGGTCGTGGCGGAGTTGCCGCCCCATTTCAGCAGGGCATCATTGCCGAGAGCAAACCAGGTGTTGGAGCTGTAGAGCGCCGTGGCGGTCAGGCCCAGCATCGCCAGCAGAACCAGCAAGGTGGCCCAGGCATGCCTGGGGGCAGCCGCCGCATCGAGGGCTGCGGGCTGCGTATCCGGCCGGGTGTCGTCAAAGGGTGTCGCCATGTCAGCCCCCTTTCTTCATTGCGTCCAATGCCCGCTGGACGGCCTCGGCAAGCTTGGGCCTGTCGCCCTGCCGGGCCAGCAGCACCGCGCGCTGCAATGCCGCTTCCGCGCCCTGCGCATCGCCCATTCTTGCCAGTATGTTCGCGTGCTCCTGCTCTGCCTTGGCCTGGTCCGCAAGCATGCCGGCCTTGCCGAAGCCGTCAATGGCGCGCCGCACGGCGGCCAGCGCTTCGGGCAGCTTGCCGGCGTAACGCTGGCCGCCCGCAATCATCAGGTCGGCCATGGCCGTCTTGTCCTGGCGATTGATCTGCGCAAACAAATCACGGCTGTGCTGGACCATCTCCAGGCCTTTGCCGACATCGTTGGCCGCGCCGTAAATGCGCCCCAGCTCGAACACGCCCTGGGCGATACCCGACTTCGTGCCGGCCGCCCGGTAGAGTTCGATGGCTCGCTCGGCCTCCGTCTTCGCCGCCTGGAAAGCATTGGGACGCAGCAGCGAAGCCAGGCGCAGGCGCGCGCTGGCCTCGTTCACCGGCTGTTTGGTCGTTTCGCCGGCCCTGATGGCTTCGCGGTAGAAGGCTTCGGCCTGCGGCCTGCGGCCATCCATCCACTCGGCATCGCCCAGCGCTTCGCTGGCCAGGCCCTGGCCCACGAGCTGCCCATCGGCCTTGAAAGCGGCCTGCGCCTGCGTCGCCTGCTCGCGCATCAGCGCCGCGTCGCCCATCAACCCCTGCAGCAGCGCGGATTTGAGCAAGGCATTGCCCACGGCGCCGGAGTCCTTGCTTTTACGCGCCGCGGCCAGGGCGCGCTGGTAAAAGGCCTGTGCTTCAGGCAGCTTGTACTGCGCGGCGGAAATTTCACCGAGCGCCAGCAACGAATAGGATTCCGCTTCCGGGTTCAAGGCGGTCAGGGAGCGGGCAAGGGCGCGATCGAAAATCTGCCGCGCCTCCTGCAGCCGGCCCTCCTCCATCGCCCGGCGGCCCTGCTGGCGCAATGCGGTGGCCTCGGCCAGGGGCGCCCCCTGGGCCTGCGATTGCGACAGCAGGCTTTCGACCTGGGCCTCCTTGGTCGCGGAGTCGCCGCCATGGGTCCGCACGGCAAAGCTGGTGGCGTTGAGCACACCCAGGCGGTCGCCGGCGGCGGCCGACAATTTGCCGGCAATATCGGCCTGAGCCCTTGAAGCCTCGACCTGGCCCGACTGGTTGAGCATCTCGGCCATCTCCAGGCGGATTGTTCCCTGCCCGCCCAGATTACCTTCAATCTCGTACAGCAACAGCGTACGGCGCAAAAGGCGCAGCCCGAGTTCGTGCTGGCCACCCTTGAACTCCAGCCGCGCGAGGTTGTGCAAGGCCAGCGCCTCGACGTCGCGCATACGGGTTGTTTTGGCCAGTTCCAGCGCCCGCCGGGCGGTGGCGGCCGCAGGTTCGGTGCGGCCCTGGTCGAGCAAGGCTGCGGATTCATTGACCAGCAGCAGAACCTGCTGCTCATCAGCGGACAGCACACGCCCCGCCTGCACCTGCGCCTGGTAAGTTTGCTGGGTCTGGGCGAGTACGCCCATGCCGGCCACGCACAGCAACCCTGCCGCGATGAACCGCTTTCTGGAACCTGCCTGCATGGATCCCCTCCCGGATAGCCCTTTTATTCTCATTGGGCATTCTAGGAGGATGGGATGTGCCGCGTTTGTTTTCTAACGCCCGGTCTTGCGGGGTTTGGCCGAACCGGTCACCCGGGGCGGAAGCCCGGTGTGCTGGGTCAGCATGCGGCCCTTGACCGGGGTGGTGCTCTTCAAGGCGACTCCGGGGCCGGCGCTCTTGCCTGCCAGCGGCGTCGAATTCTTGCGCCGCGCGCTGGTATAGCTGCCATCGGTCATCGGCTGGAAGGTCGGGATCAGGTGGTGCTTGCCGTTGCCGATCAAATCGGCCCGTCCCATGGCCTTGAGCGCCTCGCGCAGCACCGGCCAGTTGTTCGGGTCGTGGTAGCGCAAAAAGGCCTTGTGCAGCCGGCGGCGGCGTTCGCCGCGCACGATGTCCACCGTCTCGCTGTCGCGCGTGATCTTGCGCAGCGGGTTTTTGTTGGTGTGGTACATGGCCGTGGCCGTGGCCATGGGGCTGGGGTAGAAGGTCTGCACCTGGTCGGCCCGAAAGCCGTTCTTCTTGAGCCAGATCGCCAGGTTCATCATGTCCTCGTCGCTGGTGCCCGGGTGGGCCGCGATGAAGTACGGGATCAGGAACTGCTTCTTGCCGGCTTCGAGGCTGTACTTCTCGAACATCTGCTTGAACTTGTCATAGCTGCCGATGCCGGGCTTCATCATCTTGGTGAGCGGGCCCTGCTCGGTGTGCTCGGGCGCGATCTTCAGGTAGCCGCCCACGTGGTGGGTGACCAGCTCCTTGACGTACTCAGGGCTTTGCACGGCCAGGTCGTAACGCAGGCCGGAGCTGATGAGGATTTTTTTCACACCCTTCAAGGCCCGCGCGCGGCGGTACATCTTGATCAGCGGGTTGTGGTTGGTGTTGAGGTTGGGGCAGATGCCCGGGTACACGCAAGACGGCTTGCGGCAGGCGGCCTCGATCTCGGGCGACTTGCAGCCTATGCGGTACATATTCGCGGTGGGCCCGCCCAGGTCGGAAATGGCGCCGGTAAAACCCTTGACGGTGTCGCGTATCGCTTCGATTTCGCGGATCACCGAGTCCTCGGAGCGGCTCTGGATGATGCGGCCTTCGTGCTCGGTGATGGAGCAGAAGGTGCAGCCGCCAAAGCAGCCGCGCATGATGTTGACCGAAAAGCGGATCATTTCCCACGCGGGAATCTTGGTCGCGCCGTCGTGGCTGCCGTTTTCGTCGGCGTAACGCGGATGCGGCGAGCGGGCGTAAGGCAGGTCGAACACATAGTCCATCTCGGCCGTGGTCAGCGGGATGGGCGGCGGCGTGATCCAGACGTCGCGCGCGGTGGCGCCCTCGCCATGGGCTTGCACCAGGGCGCGGGCGTTGCCGGGATTGGTTTCCAGGTGCAGCACGCGGTTGGCGTGGGCATACAGCACCGGATCGCTTTTGACCTGCTCGTAGGACGGCAGGCGTATCACCGAGCGGTCGCGCGGCGGAACCTTGATCTTGCCCTGCGCGGTGTGCACGGTGGACGGGAGATTGGGGTTGGCCACAAAGGTCAGCGGCTTGATGGCCGGGTTGGCCGCGGAGCTGGCTGTTTCGGCCTTGGCTGCCACCTCGGCTGCTTCGTCCTCGCGCGCGCAGCTCGCGCCCTGCTCACGCGCCTGGTCGGAAATCATCAAATACGGGTTGACGTGGGCCTCGACCCGGCCCGGCGCGTCCACGCTGGTGGAGTCGATCTCGAACCAGCCCTGGGCGCTTTCGTCGCCGCTGCGGCGTATGAAGGCCGTGCCGCGCACATCGGTGATGCTGGCGACCGGCTCGCGGGCGGCCAGGCGGTGGGCGATTTCGACGATGGCGCGCTCGGCATTGCCGTAAAGCAGCAAGTCGCATTTGGCGTCGACCACCACGCTGCGGCGCACCTTGTCGGACCAGTAATCGTAATGCGCGATGCGGCGCAGCGAACCTTCGATGCCGCCCAGGATGATGGGCACGTCCTTGTAGGCCTCGCGGCAGCGCTGCGAATACACCAGGGCCGCGCGGTCGGGTCGCTTGCCGCCCACGTCGCCGGGTGTGTAGGCGTCGTCGCTGCGTATCTTGTGGTCCGCGGTGTAGCGGTTGATCATCGAGTCCATGTTGCCGGCGGTCACGCCGAAGAACAGGTTGGGCTTGCCCAGCGCGCGGAAAGGGTCGGCGCTGTGCCACTCGGGCTGGGCGATGATGCCCACGCGAAAGCCTTGCGCTTCGAGCATGCGGCCTATGACGGCCATGCCGAAACTCGGGTGGTCCACATAGGCGTCGCCGGTGACCACAATGATGTCGCAGCTGTCCCAGCCGAGCGCGTCCATCTCGGCCCGGCTGGTGGGCAGAAACTTGGCCGTGCCGAAGCGGGCCGCCCAGTACTTGCGGTAGCTGGTCAGCGGCTTGGCGGCGCGCGTGAAGAAGGAGACGTCGACGGGGGCGTTCATGGGGGCTTTGGGTAACCCTTGATTGTAAGGTTTACCCCAGGTTTTGCCCCTTTATCCGGCATTTAAGCCCTACAAAGGGCCCGCCGCGGCTGCCCGGTGTGGTTTATCGGGGCGATTGGCCCTTCCACGGCCCTGAATCAACCGCGAATCAGCCGTGCACCTGCCGGCTGTCGGCCGGCGCTTCGTCGCGCTCATTCAGGCCGTAGTCACGCAGCACATGGGCCACGCGCAGCCGGTAGTTCTCAAACACGCCGCCACGGCCCCGGCTTTGCGCATTGCGATGGCTTTCCAGCTTGCGCCATTCCAGCACGGCCGCCTCATCGCGAAAGAAGGAGAGCGACAGCAGCTTGCCTGGCGTGCTCAGGCTTTCAAAGCGTTCAATCGAGATAAAGCCGTCGATTTTTTCGAGTTGAGGCTTAAGCGCCGCGGCGATGTCGAGGTAGGTCTGCTTCTGGCCCTGGGCAGGTTGCACTTCAAAAATAATCGCGATCATGGGAGCCTTCTTGTTGCTGTATGAGTTGCCGTGATGGTGGCATCAAGCGGTGAAAACCGGAATGCGGGCATTCATGGAGGGGCGGTAATCCCAACTGAATGACGCGGCGTCCTTGAGCCGCCCCGAGACCAGCAAAGTCCGGACAGCCGCCGCCGCGACAGTGCAAGCCAGCACCTGGCCCGGGCACTGGTGGGCACCATGGCCAAAACCGGGCACCTCGCGGTCCGGGCGCTCCAGCAAAAATTCGTCGGGCCTGGCGTTGCATGCGGGGTCGCGGCCTGCGGCGGCCAGCAGCACCAGCACCACATCGCCGGCCTGCAACGAAACGCCCGCGACCTCGGTGGCCTCGGCCACAAAACGCCGTGTGTTGTGGATGGATGGGTCATAGCGGCTGACCTCGTGGACCATCTGCAGCAGCGTTGCGGGCTCGCGGGCCATGGCCTCCAGCAAGCCGGGCTGCGTGGCCAGGGCCGCGATGCTGTTGCCGATCAGGCCGGCCGTGGCTTCATAGGTCTGAGACAGCAGGCCCACCGCATTGCACAGCAGTGCCCGCGCATCGTGCCAGCCGGCCTGTGCCGCTTCTTGCTGAAGACGTGCCAGCGCGCTGCCGGGCTGGGCGGCCGATCCTTGTACCAGTTCTGAAAAGCGCGCGAGCAAAGCCGAGGCGGCCTCGCCGGCCGCCGCTAGCTGGGCCGGCGTGCTGAGCGGCGACAGGCAGGCTACAAAATCGGCCATCCAGCGCGCGACCTGCGGCAGTTCGTCCTCGCCAAAGCCCAGCAGGTCAGCGACCGCCATCACGGGCACCTCAAAAGCCCAGCGCGACAAGGCCTCGCCGCGCAATACGCCCTCCCCGTCGGCTAGCAAGGCCAGTGTTTCGGTTCTGGCCTGCACGCGGTCCAGGTCCACCGCCCCCAGAAAGCGTTGCAATGCCAGCTTGGGTGCGGCATGCCGCAGGCCCTCGTTCATGCGCACCAGGTGGCCAAAGACCTCACCGGCCGCCGAACCGACAATGGCCGCGGGCACGGGCTCAGAAACAGGACGTACGCGGCAGGCCGGACTGGCCAGGACCGCCTTGACACAGGCCGCACTGCTCGCGATCCAGAGTTTGCGCGGCGCGTCAAACACCAGTGCCGGACCAGCAACCAGCGATGCGTAAAAAGGATAGGGATTGCGGTGGGCGGACGCCGCGAGGATGTTGTCGGGATTCGGTTCGGAATTCATGGCAAGCATTTTTGCCTCAAACACCCGCCCCATGCTTCGCTCACGAACGAAGCATCAGCGCCTTGAACTTAAGCGCGCGCCGGCAGCACCTGCCCCCGGCATTCGCCAAAGCCTATGCGTTGAAAGCCCTCGCGCTCGCACCAGGCTCGCAGGATGATGGCGTCGCCGTCTTCGAGGAAAGTGCGCGTCTCGCCGTTGGCCAGCGTCAAAGCCTTCTTGCCACCGGCGCTAAGTTCCAGCAGTGACCCGCCCTGCTCGGGCTGCGGGCCCGACAGCGTACCCGTGCCCAGCATATCGCCGGGCTGCAGGTTGCAGCCGTTGACGGTGTGGTGCGTGAGCATTTGCGCCACCGTCCAGTAGGCGTCGCGGTAGTTGGACTGCGACAGGCGCTCGGGACCCAGGCCGGCGTCGCGCATGGCCTGCGTGTGCAGCCAGACCTCGAGTTGCACATCGAGGCCGCCCTGCCGGCGATTGCCCGGCGAGTCGAGGTAAGGCAGCGGCTGCGGGTCACCTTCGGGGCGGGTGAAGGCCGCGCGAAACGGCGCAAGCGCTTCCAGGGYGACTATCCACGGTGAGATCGTGCTCGCGAAATTCTTGGACAGGAAAGGGCCCAGCGGCTGGTATTCCCAGGCCTGCACGTCGCGCGCAGACCAGTCATTGAGCAGCACCAAACCAAAGGCATGGGCTTCGGCCTGTTCCATGGCCACCGGCTCGCCCTGGGCATTACCCTGCCCCACAAACACGCCAAGCTCCAGCTCATAGTCGAGCCGGTGGCTGGGCCGCAGGAGCGGCACCTCCTCGTTGGGCCCCTTGGTCTGGCCCAGCGGCCGCGGGAACTGCTGGCCGCTCACGCCTATCGACGATGCGCGGCCGTGGTAACCGATGGGCACCCATTTGTAATTGGGCAGCAGCGGCGCATCAGGGCGAAACAGTTTGCCGACCGTGGTCGCGTGGTGGATGCCGGTGTAGAAGTCGGTGTAGTCGCCTATGCGGCAAGGCAGATGCAGCGTGACCGCATCTTGCCGATGCAAAAAGCCTTGCCACTCGCCCTGCTTCACACTGCCCACAGCCAGGCCTTGCGAAATCGCGGCGCGCAACGCGCTCATGGCTAGCGGGTTTTGCGCCATCAGCGCATTCAAGTCACTGGTGTCCGTCAGCCCGGTCGCGCGCAGGTCCAGCACCTGGTCGCCTATGGCCACGCCTATGCGGCGCTCGCCCTGCGGCGTGAGGCTGTAAGTGCCAAAGGGCAGGTTCTGGATGGGAAAGTCGCTCGCCTCGTTGGCGGAGGCTACCCAACTGCGCAGTTGGGGGTCATGTGTGGCGTTCAGGAGTGAGGTCATGGTGGGCATGTGAAAATAGAGGAGCGGCATCAGCCCTTGAACTGGTCCTTGAGCCCGGCCCAGCAGCCGGCATAAGCGGTGTCGAGCGCGCCGCCCTGCATGGCATAGGCCGTGGGGATAAAGCGGTAGCGGCTTTCGAACATAAAGGCCAGGGTGTTGTCCAGCTTGTGCGGCTTGAGATCGGCCGCGCTGGCTTTTTCAAAGGCCTCGGTGTCGGGGCCGTGCGGCACCATGCAGTTGTGCAGCGAGGCGCCGCCGGGCTTGAAGCCCTCGGGCTTGGCGTCGTACTGGCCGTAGACCAGGCCCATGAACTCGCTCATGAGGTTGCGGTGGTACCAGGGCGGGCGGAAGGTGTCCTCGGCCACCAGCCAGCGCGGCGGGAAGATCACAAAGTCGCAGTTGGCCGTACCCGGCGTGTCCGAGGGCGAGGTCAGCACGGTGAAGATGGACGGGTCCGGATGGTCGTAGCTGATGGAGCCTATGGTCATGAAATGCGCCGTGTCGTACTTGCAGGGCACCAGGTTGCCGTGCCAGGCCACCACGTTGAAGGGGCTGCGCGGCTGCGTGGCCGACCACAAACGGCCGCCGAACTTCTTGATGATTTCGTAGCCCTTGCCAGGCTCGTCGTCGGCATCAAATGCCGCCACGGGCGCAAGAAAATCACGCGCATTGGCCAGGCCGTTGGAGCCTATGGGGCCCAGCTCGGGCAGGCGGAAATGTGCGCCGTAGTTCTCGCAGATGTAGCCGCGCGAGGCGCCGTCGGGCAGAGCTACGCTGAAGGCCATGCCGCGCGGCAGCACGGCGATTTCACCGGGCTTCACGTCCAGGATGCCGAGCTCGGTGGTCAGCACCAGCCGGCCCTGCTGCGGCACCAGCAGCATCTCGCCGTCGGCATTGACCAGCGCGCGCCGCGCCATGGAGCGGTTGGCGACGTACATGTGCGCGGCCATGCCGGTCTGGGCCTCGGCATCACCGTTGGCCGCCACGGTGCGCAAGCCGTCGACAAAATCCAGCGGCTCCGCGAGAATCGGGAAAGGGTTCCAGCGCAAGGGATCGGGCGGTACGGCCACGCCGCCCGCGGCGCCTGTCGTCCACTGCGGCTGGGCGTAAGGCTGGTAACCGCCCACCACCACCGACGGCTGCCGGCGGTACAGCCAGGTGCGGCGGTTCTCGGCGCGCGGCGCGGTAAAGGCCGTGCCCGAAATCAACTCGGTGTACAGGTCGTGCGGCGCGCGCTGCGGGCTGTTGCGGCCCTCGGGCAAGGCGCCAGCGACGGCTTCGCTGGCGAACTCATTGCCAAAGCCGGACTGGTAGCGCAAAGAGGTGTTCGTGTTCATTGTGGTCTCTCCAAAATTCCCATGTCATTCTTCGCCGGTGTCTTCAACTGCGCCGCCGTCGGCCCTGGCCTTGGCGATCAGCCGGTCGAAAAAATCGCTGAGCTGCTCGCGCTCAGCCGCGCTCAGCACGCCAAAAATATCCTGGTTGCGCCGGCCCACCACCTGCATGGCGCGCTGCCAGGCGGCCTTGCCTTTGGGTGTCATGGTCAGCACCACACCGCGGCCGTCGGTCGGGCTGGCGGTCTTGACGACCAGGCCCTGCTCCACCAGCGACTGCGCGGCCCGGCTGGCCTGGCCTTTGTTGAGGTTGGCCTTTTGTGCGAGGTCGTTGACCGACAGCGGCGCGAAGGTGCCGACCGCCGTGAGGCAGCGCCCGTCGCTCATCGACAGCCCGGCCCCGGCCACATAGGCACGCTGGCTTTCCAGGTCGGTCAGCTTGTGCAGCAGATGCAGGCGGTAGGTCAGGGTTCTGTCGAGCTTGATCATGCGGGCACCGGCCTCAATTAATGGTTGCGCTCGCAACTATAAACCGATCCGGTTGCGCCCGCAACCATTTATTCGACGACCTCCGGAAGGCCCGGAGGCGGCCTCCTCTGTGACTAGTTCCGCACCACGGTCATCTGGCCGCGCACTTCGCCAGCGGGATAGGCCGCCGTATGGATATTGGCATACCACCGGCCTGCCATCAGGTCGGCCGCCTGGGCGGCTGTCAGCGTTGCGCTGCCATCCATGGGACTCTTCAGGGGGCTGGCCCATCCCAAGGCCACGCCGGCGTTGGCGCCAATGGCGGCGGGGCCGTGAAAGTGCCCGGCCGTTGCGGGCCCGGTGAGACGGGTGTAGTTGACCTTCCAGCGAAGCAGATTGGTGCTGGGGTCGAACACCGCATCGACCGAGCCGCTGCCGGAGCTGGCATTGGCGGGCACTTCATTGGCGCCGCGAAGCTGCGTGGTGAAAGCGACCAGGCTGGATTGCTTGTTCATCACACCGCAGCCGGTGATAGCGGCAGCGACCACCGCCAGGGCGGCCAGGGACAGTCGGGTGGCGGTACGGCGTGAAAGCATGGGTCGGCTCCTTGAAAAGTTGCAGCCGATTGTGCGTGTCTCACCCCGCCCGCACCCGTAGGACAAACCCCATGCAAACAGTCGGTTCCGGACGACGCCCACCACCCAGCGCACGCCGACACGCCTGCCTGCGTGTGAACCAGAAACTGCCGTGATAGCGCACTCGCAAGAAAGACAAACACACCATGGCATCTCGCATTCTCTGGAAAGGCGCCATCACCTTCGGCCTGGTCCACATCCCCGTTGCGCTGCATTCGGCCACGTCGGAAAGCGGTGTGGACTTCGATTGGCTGGACAAGCGCAGCATGGACCCGGTAGGCTACAAGCGCATCAACAAGCGCACCGGCAAAGAGATCACCCGGGAAAACATCGTCAAGGGCGTCGAGTACGAGGACGGCCAGTACGTGGTGCTGTCCGAGGAAGAGATCAAGTCGGCCTACCCCAAAACCACCCAGACCATAGAGATCGAAAGCTTTGTCCCCAACACCGACATCCCGTTCGTGTACCTGGAGCGGCCCTACTACATCTCGCCCATCAACAAGGGCCAGAAGGTCTACGCGCTGCTGCGCGACACGCTGCTCAAGACCCAGCGCGTGGGCATCGCCCGCGTCATCATCCAGACCAAACAACACCTGGCCGTTCTGGTGCCTTCCGGCCCGGCGCTGGTGCTGAACCTGCTGCGCTGGGGCGCCGACATCCGTTCACTCGAAGAACTCGACCTGCCGCCCGTTGGCGCCAAGGCGGGCCTTTCCGCCAAGGAGCTGTCCATGGCCAAACAGCTGGTGGACGACATGACCGGCAAATGGGACCCGAAGCAGTTCACCGACTCCTTCAAGGACGACATCATGACGCTGGTCAAGCGCAAGGCCAAGGAAGGCAAGCTGGAGAGCGTGGTGCAGCCGGAAGAATCCGGGGAGCCCGAAGCCCGTTCCGGCGCCAAGATCATTGACCTGACTGAGCTGCTGCAGCGCAGCCTGCGCAAAGGGGGCGGCGATGCGCCCAAAGCCAAGGCCGCCGCCAAGGCGCCCGCACGCAAAAAACCCGCGGCCAAAACCAAGGCGCGCGCCGCCTAGGCGGCCCCACGCGCAACCCTGGCCATGGACGACCGCGACTCCCTCAAAAGCTACCGCGCCAAGCGCGACTTTTCACGCACGCCCGAGCCCGCCGAGGGCGGCACGCGCTCGGACAAGTCTCTGCGCTTTGTGATCCAGAAACACGACGCGCGCGCGCTGCACTACGACTTTCGCCTGGAGCTGCAAGGCGCGCTCAAAAGCTGGGCCGTGCCCAAGGGCCCCAGCCTGGATCCGGCCGTCAAGCGCATGGGTGTGCGTGTCGAGGACCACCCGATTTCCTACGCGGGATTTGAGGGCAGCATTCCGGCCAGACAATACGGCGCGGGCGACRTGATCGTCTGGGACCGCGGCCTCTGGACGCCGCATGGCGACCCCGCAAAAAGCCTCAAGGCCGGCAAACTCAAGTTCGAACTGCACGGTGAAAAGCTCAAGGGCGGCTGGACGCTGGTGCGCATGCACGGCCGCGGCGACGAAAGCCACGAGCCCTGGCTGCTGATCAAGGAGCGCGACGAGTACGCCCGCACGGAAAAAGAGTACGACGTGGCGCAGGCGCTGCCCAACAGCGTGCTCTCGGGCCGGCCTCTGCCTCGCGATGCCACCGAAAAATCCGGCAAGGTCTCAACGAAAGCAACAAAGCCAGTTGCCACCGCAAAAAAGAAAACCACCCTCAACAAGGCCACGACCGGCCTCCCCGAAGGCGTGGTCGAGGCGAAATTGCCCGAGATACTGGCCCCGCAACTGGCCACGCTGGTGGCGGCCCCGCCGGCCGACCCGCAAGGCTGGGCCTATGAAATCAAGTACGACGGCTACCGCCTGCTGGCCCGCATCGAGGGGGACTCGGTCCGCCTCATGACGCGCAACGGCAACGACTGGACTAGCAAGCTGTCCAGGCTGGCCGAAGCGGTGGCCGCGTTGGAGATTCCCTCGGGCTGGGTCGACGGCGAAATCGTGGTGATGAACGAGCATGGCGTACCGGATTTCGGTGCGCTGCAAAACGCGTTTGACCACGCGAGCACGGCCCGCATCGTCTACTACGTGTTCGACCTGCCCTACTTCGACGGGCTGGACCTGCGCCAGCTGCCGCTTTCCCAGCGCCGCGAACTGCTGTGCGCGCTGGTCACCCGCCATCCGCAGGAGAGCATCCGCTTTAGCGAGACTTTTGAAGAGACGCCGCAAGCGCTGCTGGAATCGGCGCGGCAAGCCGGGCTCGAAGGGGTGATCGGCAAACGCATGGACTCCGCCTACGTCTCGCGCCGCTCGCCGGACTGGATCAAGCTCAAGACCCAGCTGCGCCAGGAGTTTGTGATCGCCGGCTACACGGCACCCAAGGGCTCGCGCACCGGCCTGGGCGCGCTCATGCTGGGCGTGCATGACGAGAGCGGCGTGCTGAAGTACGCAGGCAATGTCGGCACTGGTTTCAACGAGAAGGTGCTCAAGGACCTCAAGGCACGGCTGCAAAAAATCCATACCGACCGCAGCCCTTTCGCGGCAAAACTGCCTGCCGGAGTCAAGGGCCAATTCGTCAAGCCCCAGTTGCTGGCCGAAATCGCTTTTGGCGAGTGGACGCACGGCGGCCACATCCGCCACTCCGTGTTCCAGGGCCTGCGCAGCGACAAGCCCGCCAGCCATATCGTCCGTGAAAAACCCGCCGCCTTGCAACGCGGCAAGAAAGGCGCCGCCGTGAATCCCGCCAAAAAATCCGCCGCAGAAAAACCCAGTGCGAAAAGCAACGAGCAAGGCAGCCCGAAAGCCCCGGCGAAGACACCGGCCAAACGCACCCCGGCCGCGCTCAAGTCCCTGCGCATCACCCATGCTGACAGGGTGATAGACCGCAGCACCGGCTTCACCAAACAAAACGTGCTCGAGCATTACGCGCAGGTCGCGACACTGATGCTCCCCCACCTCAAGGCGCGCCCGACCTCCCTGGTGCGCGCGCCCTCGGGCATAGGCGGCGAGCTGTTTTTCCAGAAGCATGCGGAGGCCGCTTCGATTCCCGGTATCAAGCTGCTGGACCCTGCGCTCGACCCCGACCACGACCCGCTGCTGGAAGTGCCCAACGCTGCCGCGCTGCTGTCCGCCACGCAGCTCAACGTGATCGAGTTCCACACCTGGAACGCCACGGCGCGCGCCATTCACAAGCCCGACCGCATGACCCTGGACCTGGACCCGGGCGAAGGCGTGGCCTGGCCCCAGATGCAGGAGGCGGCGCAATTGGTGCATGCCTTTCTCGATGAACTGAAGCTGTCCAGCTTCCTCAAGACCAGCGGCGGCAAGGGCCTGCACGTGGTGGTGCCGCTCAAGCGGCAATACGACTTCGACACTGTGAAGGATTTTTCGCTGGCGCTGGTAAAGCATCTGGCCGCCGTGATTCCCCAGCGCTTTGTCGCCAAGAGCGGCCCCAAGAACCGGGTCGGCAAGATTTTCCCGGACTACCTGCGCAACGGCTTCGGCGCGACCACGGTGTGCGCGTGGTCGCTGCGCGCGCGCCCCGGCCTGGGCGTGTCGGTGCCGGTGGCCTGGGACGAACTCGAATCGCTGACCGGCGGCGCGCACTGGACGGCGCAAACCCTGGGCGGCCGGCTGGCTGTGGGCAACACACCTTGGGACACGTACGAGGCCTCGCGCAACAGCCTGACCGCCGCCATGAAGCAGGTCGGGTTCAAGCCGACTCGGTCAACCTGAATTAACGAGGTGTCGTCCGCCTCCTACAGCGCCATGGCCAGCGGCCCGACATCGCCGACCCGGAGCCTGCCCTCAAATGCATGTGTGGCGAGCCGTCCTTCGTCGTTGCACCTCTTTCACAGGCCGCCCACTTTGCATTCACCCTTATCCACACTTCAAGGAGAACCGGTATGCCTTCCCATCAGGACAAATCCAAAAGCAACAACCCCCAAGCCCAGGACAAACAGCAGCAGCAAAGCGGCCAGCGCAACCAGCCCGGCCAGCAGGACCGGCAGAACGCCAACCAGGCCGGCGATGCGCAGCTGAACCAGGGCCAAGGCCAGCGTGCCAGCGCGCAGCAGGACCAGCAGTCCTCCCGGCAAAAGCAGTCCGGCAACAAAACAGAGCGTGATGAAAACATGCAGCCCGATGACAGCGGCAGCGGGCAGTCGGGACGCAGCAACAACTGATCAGCGACCGCATCACGGACCAGCCATGAGATAAAGACAAGTGGAGGCCATGTGCCTCCACTTTTTTGCGCCCCCAGCGGGCCCTTGCGAGGCATCCCATGAACCAGCCGGACGAAATGGATTTGACGCTTTACCTGCAGACTGAAGGCCGGCGCCTGGCGGCCGAACTTGCGAAGCGGCAGCCGGCCCCATTCGAGTCGCCCTCCTCGACCCAGCAACAATGCGCCGCGACGCAGCCCGGCATCCAGCGCCCGGCGCGCAGCCTCAGCGAAGCGCTGCAACGCATGGGCGTGGCGGGCGCGCATCCCCGCCGCCGCCTGTAGGTGGCCGCCGCGACTTGACCTTGGGCGCTGGCCTTGCGCCCATGCGCGTCCTATCATTTCAGGCAGCGCAACAGCATGCGCCAGGAGACACCATGAAGCCCCTCTTACCCTTCACACTGGCCGGTTTGCTGCTTTTGTCGGCATGCCCCGACACCAAGTCGCCCAAAGCTCCTCCCAAAGTGCCCGAACCGAAAGCCGCGAGCGCCTCGCCGCAAGCCCTCTTCACGCAGCCAACAGCGACCTCGCGCGCATGAAGGCTTTCCGCTCGGCCTCGTCCATCGCGGGGTGGGCCCTGTTGGGCTGTGCAATGCTGGCCGGCTGTGCCAGCCTCAGAGGCACGGACCCGGCCGCACAGCGTGTCACCGTCGAAGGACGGGCTTACCTGATCAGCGCGCTGACCGCCGGCACCTGGACAGCCACCTCACCCACCGCCAGTCCCATCGCTACCAGCTCCTCGGGGCGTGCCGCCTTGCTGCAGGCGATTGAGCAGCACTCGGGCTGCAAGGTCACTGACGTCGACTACTCGCGCGGCGGCATGCAGCTGGATGCGCAGGTTGACTGCGCGAGCCGGCTGAAAAAC
Organism: Polaromonas sp. P3_B1; assembly: GCF_056402935.1. Taxonomy (NCBI): domain Bacteria; kingdom Pseudomonadati; phylum Pseudomonadota; class Betaproteobacteria; order Burkholderiales; family Comamonadaceae; genus Polaromonas; species Polaromonas sp. P3_B1. Next base: position 16,767 of record NZ_JBFUGK010000041.1, on the reverse strand, counting down.
TAGGGCCTGTTGGCACTGTGCTTGCAAATGCGAATGCAAGCACAGCGTCAACAGACCCTGGACAGGTAAAAAAAGGGGCAGCCTGCGCCGCCCCCGGTTTGCCGAACCTCGAGTGTCGGCAAGAAATCATTCAAGAATCGTTTTTTGACAGCGCCTTATTTCGAGGCCTTCAGCGCATCGCGCAAGGCCTTGATCTGGTCATGGTTGCGCTGCGCGCCCTGAGCCTGGCGCTCCACCACAGTCCGGATGGCCTGCGGCAGGTTTTGCTTCAAGGCCTTGCGGTAACGCGCCAAGGCGGCATCTTCGCCGCGCTCGCATTCATTGAGCATGGCCTGGTCGCTGTAGGCGCTCAGCGTGGCGCGCACCGAAACCCAGCCGCGGTGCAGCGCGCCGCTGACGGAACCGCCCTCGTCTGGCTTGCCGTCCAGCTGGCGTATCAGGGTCTGCAGCTCCAGGCCAGCGGCGCGGCATTCACCTGAATGGCGGTGCAGCAAGACCTTGATGTCTTCGGAGCGCGAGTGCTCGGCGCATTCTCGGAAACCGTATTCACCATCGCGGCAGGATTCGAGCAGGTCGTTGAGCGTGTCGATGATCTCCTCGTCGTCCGCCACGCCTGTCGTGGCGCCCGCGTTGCCGGTGTTGCTGAAGGTGCCGATCCGTTCGTCGGCGCGGCTCCATGCGGCGCGGCTGGCCGTCCGGGCTTGCGGCCAGCTCAAGGTGGAACGCTCCCTGTGGGTTTCCCAGCGCGTGGCAAGACCGGTCTCGGCCTCTTCGAAGGAGCCGGTGTATTCGCGCCGGCCCTGCACCCCCAGCCGGTAGGCCGGCGCATAGTCGTCAAAGGGCCTGCCGCTTTCGTAATAGGGCTCGCGGGTGTGGTTGTCGCGCCAGTAAGCTTCCTCAGCTGTCGGGTCAAGTGCCTCGGCGGCTTCCTTGCCGCCCAGGCCACCGGCAACCGCGCCCACAATGCCGCCGACAATGGCGCCGGCGGGGCCGGCCACAGCGCCGGCAGCCGCACCCGCGGCAACACCGCCCATGGCGGCGCCTACACCGGTGCCGACGGGATGTGCCCCGGGTTCTTTGCTGATGGGATCAAGGTTGGCGTCATGCTCTTTGGCCATGGTGTATCTCCTTTGTGTCGAGTACGTCGTGTACAGGTTTGAAAGACATCCGGACCACTCACTGCATGCGTGGCCTGGACACTGGAGACCATGGTCACCCGCTCCGCGGGGCCCCGCGGTCAGGCAAGCACAAACAGGTATGTAGGAGAGCGCCGCGCACCCAACGCCGGTAATTTATGCATCGAGCTCCGGGTAGCGGCGGAAGATGCCGTCCTCGTTGAAGGGAATGCGCCGCTCGCTCGCCAGGTAGGCGGCCACGCGCCGGTGCCGCGCGACGCGGTCGTGCAGGTCCATCACGTGTGGCGCTTTTTTCAGGGCACGGCGGGCCGCCTTGGGAAAGGCATAGCGCAATCCCTCCACCAGCTGGAACAGCGAGAGGTCGGCGTAACTGAGGCGCCCGCCCACCAAGTGCGCACTACCGCGCGGGTTGCGCGCCAGCACGGCTTCAAACCAGGCCAGGAATTTGCGGATGCGCGCGGTCCTGAATTCCTTGGCGCGCCTGAGCGCTTCCTTCTTCTGGTCTTCGTAATAGAGGCCTGTGCCCACCGGGTGGTGGGTGTCGTGCGCTTCGGCCACGACGTCGGCAATCGTGAGCTGGATCTGGTGTGTCCACACACGTGCCGTTTCGCTTTTCCCAACCAGGCCCAGGCGCGGGCCCAGGTAGAGCAGGATGGCCGACGACTGGCCGACGATGGTCTTGCCGTCCACCAGGAAAGGCGGCGCGAAGGGCGGCTGCCGCACACCGGCGCTCTCGATGAAATGCATCATCGCGGGAATGCCCTGGCCATCACCTTCGCAGCCGCGCGCCACATCCACATAGTCGGCGCCGGCAGCCTCCAGCGCGAGCCGGACAAATTCGCCGCGGCCCTGGATCGTAGGCCAGTAATGAAGTTCGTAAGGCATGGATGAAAACTCCTGTGAGGGTCTCATTCATTCTGCGTGAAGCGCGGGCTTGAATCCGCGGAAAACGCCGATGCGTCCCCTTGTCCTACAGGCAGGTTGCCCACCTCCCCACAAGTTGCCGTCCGCGCGGGGCCTACCTTGAAATGGCCCGCAAGCGCGCCCTGTCCCGGGTCGCGCCTGGCGGACTTTTACTTTTGGAGTTCCACATGACCGCCTTCGCCTCCGCCGAATCCCTGCACGGCAAAACCCTGCGCTGGAGCTTCAGGGACGGCCCAACCAAGGGCCTGACCTTTGAGCATATTTTTTCGGGCGACGGTGGCGTCACCTGGCGCAGCACCGGCCCGGGCGCCAAGGACCACCACGAAAACGCCAGCGCCGCCGTGAAAGTCTCGGACGACGTGCATGTGGTGTCCTACCTCTCGGCGGAAAGCGGCTACACCATCACGGCGGTGCTCAACCGCAAGACCGGCACGGCCACAGGTTTTGCCTCCAACGGCAAGGACTGGGTCCAGCAGTCGGGCAGCTTCGAGGTGCTGGGCGAAAACCGCGCCTAGCCGGCCGCGGCGATCTGCCGCAACGCCTGCTCAAACACTTCCACGGGCTGGCCGCCCGAAATCAGGTGGCGGTCGTTGATGATGACGGCCGGCACCGAATGGATGCCCTGCGTCAGGTAGAACTGTTCGCGCTCGCGCACCTCGCGCGCGTACTCGCCTGAAGCCAGCACTTCCCGCGCGCGAGCTTCGTCCAGCCCGGCTTCGGCCGCGGCCTTGGCCAGCACTTCGTGCGATGCGGGGCTCTGGCCGTCGGTGAAATAGCGTTGGAACAACAGCTCTTTGAGCGCCTTCTGCTTGTCCGCGCCTTCCAGCTCGGCCCAGTGCAGCAGGCGGTGCGCGTCAAAGGTGTTGTAGATGCGGCTGCGCCCGCCGCCGGGCTCGTCGGCCATGCTGAACTTGAAGCCGACCTGGGCGCCACGGGCGCGGATGTTCTCGCGGTTGGCCTGGGCCTGGGCCGGCGTGATGCCGTATTTCTCGGTGATGTGCTCGGTGATCTCCTGGCCCTCAGGCGCCATTTTGGGATTGAGCTCAAAGGGCTGGAAATGCAGCTCGGCCTGGATATCGCCGCGCACGCGCTCCAGCGCCTGGTCCAGCGACTTCAGGCCGATGACGCACCAGGGGCAGGAAACGTCGGACACAAAATCGATCTTGAGTTGGGTGGTCATGGGAAGGTCTTGAGAAGTTGTTGCAGGTGTTCCACCGGCCTGATTTTGGCCCGCAGCAGGGCAGCTTGCGGTTCGCCCCGGGATATTCAAGTACCCGGTGCGTGGTTAATCCCCGGCCGTCCCCGCTGCTCGCCATCTTCTGTGGCAGCCCGTTTCAAGAAACTGTCACACAAGCTTCCTAAGATTCCGGCAGCGTAGCGGCCCTGCCCTGCCCTGCGCTTCGGCGCGGGCACACCGCCGCTTCGCATCATTCCCCACCTGAAACTGGAACACACAACAATGTCCGACCTGGCCACCCCTTCCCTTCCCTCACGCCGCACCGCCCTGAAGTTCCTGGCGACCGCGCCCATGCTGCCGCTGGGGGCACTGGCCTCCAGCACCCTGTTGTCAGGCTGCGCCACCGGCAGCGGACCTGCCGCCGCGGGCAATTACCTGTCGTCCAGCTTCACCTCCATGGCCGCGCCCTCGCTGGCCGACACGGCCGCCATGGCCACCACCACCGTGGGCTCCAGCCTGCAGGTCCGGCTCAAGGACAACAGCACGCAAAGCTACCGCCTGGCCTACCAGCCCTTCTTCGTGACCGGCGACATGGTGCCGGACGGCAAGGGCGGCACCATCCTGAGCGGCGGCTATGTGGACATCAACAACAAGCCGATCATCGACCGCTCGGTCCCGGGCAAAGAGCGCCAGATGTTCTCCGACTCGCCCGACGGCACCTCGCTGCTGGGCCTGCCCGACGCCAATGTGCCCGGCGTCAAAGGCAAGGCGGTGTTTGCCGTGGTGCAGTTTGAATACACCACGCGCGACCAGGCCGGTGCCGACGCCTACGGCAACCTGCCCTCGCCCATCGCCGTGCTCACGCTGGACCAGGACCAAGCCACCGGCAAGCTCAGCCTCGTGAAATACCACAACGTSGACATGTCCAARGCGCAYGGCCTGTGGATCACCTGCGGCGCCAGCCTCTCGCCCTGGAACACCCACTTGTCCAGCGAAGAGTACGAACCCGACGCGCCTTTCGCCGCCGAAAGCGCGCAATTCAAGAAATTCAGCAAGAACGTCTACGGCGACGAAACCAAGGCCAACCCCTACCACTACGGCCACCTGCCCGAAGTCACCGTGCACCCCGACGGCACCGGCACGGTGAAGAAGCACTACAACCTGGGCCGCATCTCGCACGAGCTGGTTCAGGTCATGCCCGACAACCGCACCGTGCTGATGGGCGACGACGCCACCAACAGCGGCCTCTTCGTCTTTGTGGCCGACCGCGAAAAAGACCTGTCGTCAGGCACGCTCTACGTCGGCAAGCTGGGCAGCGGTTTCTCGGTCGACCCGGCGGCTGAAGGTGCAAAAATTTCCTGGATCAAGCTGGGCCACGCCACGAGCGCCGAAATCGAAAAAATGGCCGACACGCTCAAGCCGTCCGACATCATGACGGTGCACAAAACCGACCCATCGGACGCCAGCTTCACCAAGGTGTTTTACGGCGGCAACGCCAACTGGATCAAGATCAAGCCCGGCATGGAAAAAGCCGCCGCCTTCCTGGAAACCCACCGCTATGCCTACCTCATGGGCGGCAGCATGGGCTTTTCCAAGATGGAAGGCACCACCGTCAACATCAAGGACAAGATCGCCTACTCGGCGCTGCAGAACATGCAGGACTCCATGGTCAAGACCGGCAAGGGCTGGAATGCGACCAGCGGCATCGCGCTCGACAAGGCGCTGATCGCCGGCGGCGTGATGATGCACAAGCTGGACGGCGGCCAGAAGGACTCGGCCGGCAACGCCATCAACAGCGAATGGATGCCGGTGCACACCAAGGCCCTGCTGGTCGGTGAAGACATCGCCGGCGATGCGCTGGGCAACAAAGCCAACCCCAACATGGTGTCCAACCCCGACAACCTGAAGTTCTCGGAAAAAATGCGCACCCTCTTCATCGGTGAAGACAGCAGCACCCACGTCAACAACTTCATCTGGGCCTACAACGTCGACACCAAACAGCTGTCGCGCCTGATGTCCATGCCCTCGGGGGCCGAAGCCACAGGCCTGCATGTGGTGGACGACCTCAACGGCTGGACCTACATCATGAGCAACTTCCAGCACGCCGGCGACTGGATTCCCGCTCTGCACGGCAAAGTGCAGGCCACGCTGGACCCGCTGGTGCGCGCGAACTACAAGGACCGCTTTGGCGCGGCCGTGGGCTATCTGACCGCCGACCCGAGCAGCATCAAGTTGGGTTAAGTGCGGGCCGCTCTCTCAAGAGCCGCGGCCAACCTCACCACCGTTCGTCCTGAGCCTGTCGAAGGGCCCATCCTGAGCTTGTCGAAGGGCTTCGACAAGCTCAGCCCGAACGGTGTTCGGTGACAAGTACGACAAACGGGGCGGCGGTCGGCCGCCTGCTGCTGTGCATCGTTACACCCTTCTTCCCTAGAATGCCGTGAAGCCCGCGGCGTCGTTGCCCGGGCACATCCACAGCCCACCGGGAACACCATGCACTACCGCCACGAAGACCTGATTGACTACGCGCAATCCCTGCTCACCGCTGCCGGGCTTGAGCCGGCCAAGGCGAGCGCGGTGGCTGAAATCCTCGTCGAGGGCGACCTCATGGGCCACAACACCCACGGCCTGGCGCTGCTGCCGGGTTATCTCGGCGAGCTCGAGTCGGGTTCCATGGAAAAACTGGGCGCGCCCACCGTGCTGGCCGACCACCCCGCCGCCCTCACCTGGGACGGCCGCCGCCTGCCCGGCCCCTGGCTGGTGCTGCAAGCCATGGCGCTGGCCGCCGAACGCGCCGCCACCCAGGGCAGTTGCACCGTGGTGATACGCCGCAGCCACCACATCGCCTGCCTGGCCGCTTACCTCAAACGCGCCACCGACAAAGGCCTGCTGATGCTGCTGACCTGCTCGGATCCGAACACCGCCAGCGTCGCGCCCTTCGGCGGGCTGGACGCCGTGTTCACGCCCAACCCGATCTCGGCCGGCATTCCCACCGGAGGCGTGCCGGTGCTGATGGATGTCTCGACCTCGGCCACCACCAACGGCATGACCAACCGCCTGCACAAGGAAGGCAAGCGCCTGCCCGCCGCGTGGGTCATGGACGGCCACGGCGCGGCCAACGACAACCCCTCGGTGCTGTTTGAAGAACCCAAGGGCACCATACTGCCGCTGGGTGGCATGGACTCCGGCCACAAGGGCTACGGCCTCACGCTGCTGGTCGAAGCCCTGACCGGCGGCCTGGCCGGCCACGGCCGCGCCGACGCCAAGGAAGGCTGGGGTGCCACGGTGTTCCTGCAGATCCTGGACCCGCGCGCCTTCGCCGGCCTGCAGGCCTTCGAGCGGCAGACCGGCCACGTCGCCGATGCCTGCCGCGCCTCGCGCCCCGCGCATGCAGGCACGGCCGTGCGTACACCCGGCGAAAAAGGCATCGCGCTGGCGGCAAAGCAAAAGCAGGCCGGCGTGGCGCTCTACCCGTCCATACTGCCGGCGCTTTCCAGCTGGGCCATCAAGCTCGGGGTGGCGGAGCCGGTCGCCGCCCACTGACGACTGGTCCCGCATTCGGGAAGAAACCGCACCAGCCGGCCGGCACCGCACTTTTCTGCCCGCAGTAGCTATAAACGCCCACCGGCGCCCCGCCGGTAAATCCTTCGCGTTACACAAGCTCTCCAAAAGCCCGGCGCACCCCCCGCAAGCCGGGGGTTTGTCCCTAGACGGGGATTTTTCGGCTTTCACATAATTAGTGCGTCGTTCAAACTAATTCAAAGGTGCTGCGTTTGCAGCGGAACGATCACGGGATTTAGCTGACTTCAAAACCACATGCCCGACCGGGCAGAAAACATCGGAGACATTCCATGAAATTGAAAGCTTCCCTTACCGCAATGGCACTCAGCCTGGCCGCCGCCGGCGCATTTGCGCAGGTGACGGTAGGCGTCAGTTGGTCCAACTTCCAGGAGGAACGCTGGAAAACCGACGAAGCCGCCATCAAGACCCAGCTTGAAAAACTGGGCGCCAAGTACATCAGCGCCGATGCCGCGGGCTCTCCCGAAAAACAGCTGGCCGACATTGACGGGCTGATGGCCAAGGGCGCCAAGGTGTTGATCGTGCTGGCCATGGACAAGGACGCCATCCTGCCCGCCGTGAACAAGGCGACCAAACAGAAAGTGCCGGTCGTCGCCTACGACCGCCTGATCGAGGCGCCCGGCGTGTTCTACATCACCTTCGACAACAAGGAAGTGGGCCGCATGCAGGCACGCGCCGTGTACCAGGCCAAGCCCAAGGGCAACTACGTGATGATCAAGGGCTCCCCTACCGACCCGAATGCCAATTTCCTGCGCGAAGGCCAGCAGGAAATCATTGACGCGGCCGTCAAGAAAGGCGACATCAAGATCGTGGGCGAGGAATACACCGAGGGCTGGAAGCCCGAAGTCGCGCAGAAAAACATGGAGCAGATCCTGACCAAAAACGGCGGCAAGGTCGACGCCGTGGTCGCCTCCAATGACGGCACCGCCGGCGGTGTCGTGGCGGCGCTGAGCTCCAAGGGACTCAAGGGTGTGCCGGTGTCGGGCCAGGACGGCGACTTTGCCGCCCTGAACCGCGTGGCCATGGGCACCCAGACCGTCTCGGTGTGGAAAGATGCGCGCGACCTCGGCAAACAGGCCGCCACCGCGGCGGTCAATCTCGGCGCCGGCAAAAAGGTCGAGGGCGCGACCTCCTGGAACGGCGGCGAGAAAAAGGTCGCCCTGCAAGCCCAGTTCCTGAAACCGGTGCCCATCACCCGCGACAACCTCGACGTGGTGGTCAAAGCCGGCTGGATCAAGAAAGACGAGCTCTGCAAGGGCGTCACCGGCAACGTCGCCGCCTGCAAGTAAGACCGGCAATACAGGCTTTCAACCCCCCGCTCCCCGTTCTGCGCAAGCAGGCAAGGCGGCCGGCCTGTGGGCCGCCCGGGAGCGCTGCATCCTCAAAGCCATGCAATTTCCCGTTCGATTCCCGCGCAACGCCGCTGTCGACTGGCGGCTGGTCTTCATGGGCGGCGTGCTTGCCGTCATGGCGGGCGTCTTCCAGGTCCTCTCGGGCGGCGTTTTCCTGTCGCCCGAAAACCTCTACAACATCGCCCAGCAAACCGCCGTGGTGGGCATCGTGTCCACCGTCATGGTGCTGATCATCGTGTCGCGGCATATCGACTTGTCGGTCGGCTCGGTGATCGGTTTTGTCGGCGTGCTCATCGCCTACCTGCAATACACCCTGGGATGGTCCTGGCCCGTGGCCTCGCTCGCAGGGCTGGCCGCCGCGCTCGTGGTGTCGGTGTACCAGGGATGGCTGACCGCCATGCTCGGTGTGCCGTCTTTCGTGGTCACGCTGGGCGGCTTGATGTCCTTGCGCGGCGCGGCCTTCCTGGTGGCCGACGGCAAGACCCAGCCCGTCAGCGACGAGACTTTCCTGCAGCTCGGTGGCGGCTATGACGGCGGCATCGGAGTGACCGCCACCTGGGTGCTGACCGCCCTGGTCAGCCTGGTGCTGGTGCTGCGCGTGCTGTTGCGCCGCCGCGCCTCGGCGCGCCACGAGATGCCCAACCAGCCTGTATGGGTGGACGTATTGCTGGTGGCCGCACCCGTGATCCTGCTGGCCGCATTTGCCGCGGCCATGAACAGCTACACGGTCACCAACAAGGAAGCCCCCCAGGGCATCCCGATACCGGTGCTGATCTGGGCCGCCGTGGCGGTGGTGATGTCTTTCATCTCCCAGCGCACCCGTTTCGGCCGCTATGTCTACGCCATGGGCGGCAACCCCGATGCCGCGGTGCTGGTCGGCATACCGGTCAAGCGCGTCACGCTCATGCTGTTTGCCCTGCTTGCCGTGCTGATCACCATCGCGGCCATCGTGTCGGTGGCTCGCCTGAACGCCGGCACCAACTCGCTGGGCACCGGCATGGAGCTGTTCGTGATCGCCGCCGCCGTCATCGGCGGCACGGCGCTCGCCGGCGGCAGCGGCACCATCATCGGCTCGGTGCTGGGCGCGCTCATCATGCAGTCGCTGGACAGCGGCATGCTGCTGCTGGATGTCTCCATCGGAAAACGCATGGTCATCATCGGGCAGGTGCTGATTGTCGCGGTGGTGTTTGACGTGCTCTATCGCAAGTGGGCGCAGGAAAGCTGAGATGCAAGCCATACCAACCATGCAAGCCACGCCAGCCCTGCAAACCGGCAACGAACCGCTGGTCCAGTTCAAGGACATCCGCAAGGCCTTTGGCGGCGTTCATGCCGTGGACGGCGTGAACCTGAACCTTTACCCCGGCGAGGTGGTCGCCGTGCTGGGCCATAACGGCGCGGGCAAATCAACGCTGATGAAAATGCTGGCGGGCGCCTTCCCCATCGATTCAGGCGAGATCCAGGTGATGGGGCAGAAAGTGAATCTCCGGACCCCGGCCGATGCACAGCAGCAAGGCATAGAGACCATCTACCAGACGCTGGCGCTGGCCGACAATCTCGACGCCGTGGCCAATCTCTTTCTGGGCCGCGAAAAAATGACGGCGTGGAACACCCTGGACGACTACTTCATGGAGGCGCAGGCACGCAAGGTGTTCGGCCGCCTGAATAAAAACTTCACCAACATCCACACCCCCGTGCGGCGCCTGTCCGGCGGGCAGCGCCAGGTGGTGGCCATCTCGCGCGCCATCTATTTCAACGCCCGCATTCTGATCATGGACGAACCCTGCGCCGCCCTGGGCCCGGAGGAGTCCGCCATGGTGGCCAACCTGGTGCTCCAGCTCAAGGCCGAAGGCGTGGGCATTTTCCTGATCACGCACGACATGCAGGATGTGTTCGCGCTCAGCGACCGCCTCGCGGTGATGAAAACCGGCCGCCTGATCGGCACCTACCGCACGGCCGACCTCAACGAAGACCAGATCCTCGGCATGATCATCGCCGGCAAGCAGCCTGAAGGCCGCGCGCAGGCTCCGCACCGTATCGCCTGAACCAGACCCAACCCCAGCCCATGAAACCCACAGGCGACCAGCAACTCGTCAAGCGCATCAACCGCAGCATACTGATGCGCCTGCTGCGCAACCAGCCCGGGCGCTCGCGTGCGCAGCTGGCCAATTACAGCGGGTTGACCAAGTCGACGGTCAGCCTGCTGGTGCGCGAGCTCATTGATGAAGGCTGGCTCAGCGAAATCAGCATGGCCGCCGCAAGCGGCGTGGGGCGGCCCTCCACGCCCCTGCAGATCGACTGCCGCTCCCGGGGCCTGATCGGCGTGGAAGTGGCCGTCGACACCCTGCGCGTGGTGAGCGTGTCGCTGTTGGGAAAGGTGCTGTGGTCAACGGAGCAAGCCTTGCGCACCACCAAGCCGCAAGACGTCTGCGGCCAGATCGCCGAACTCACGGTGACGGCCCAGGCCGAGCTGGTGTCGCGCGGCACGCAGCTCTCCGGCGTGGGCATAGGCCTGCCCGGGGCGTTTGACGAAACCACAGGCGTGCTGCGCTTCGCCCCCAACCTCGGCTGGCGCAACGTGGATTTTCTGCCGATGATCACCAAGGCGCTGGCCCATGCGGGCCTGCCTCCGGTGCCGGTGCACGTGCAAAACGAAGCCGACGCCGCCGCGCTGAGCGAATACGAATTTTCAGAAAACGACGGCAAGGACTCGCTGATCTTTGTAAGCTGCGATGTGGGCGTGGGCGCGGGCATTGTGCTCAACGACCGGCTGTTCACCGGCATGCGGGGCATGGCCGGCGAAATCGGCCACAGCGTGCTGGAGCTCGACGGCCCCGCCTGCTCGTGCGGGCGGCGCGGCTGCGCCGAGGCCTTCATCGGCTCACGCGCGCTGGGCAAGCTGGCGGATGCCAAGCGCTCGGGGCACTACCTGGGCGTATTGCTGCAAAACCTCTGGACCACCTTTGACCCCAGCGTGCTGGTGGTGGGCGGCTCCTCATGCCAGCGTTTTCCCGACATGGTGCGGGTTGCCCAGGAAACGCTGCAAAGCTATGCCACCGACGCCGGCGTCGCCGCGCCCATGGTGCGCGTCGCTCGCTACGGCCTGCTGGCCGCGGCCGTGGGCGCCGCCGCGCTGGTGCTGCACCAGTACCTGCGCCCCATGCACCCGCGCGGCCGCCTCGTGGGCCAGGGCCTTCCTGCGCGGGACCCGTCGCCGCTCCAGGCGCAGCACGCCTGAACGAGCCGGCTTGCCAGCAGTAGGCCTGCGCTGACACGTATCAGCGCCTCTTCCCGATAAGCCGCGGCCGGCCCGGCATGCACAGTGGGGCCACAACATTTTTGGAGAAGAAAAAATGTCTTTTGCTTTGTACATGGTCGGTTTTGTCATCTTCCTGGCGGGCATTATCTGGGGTGCCGTGGTCGCCGGTGTGCCGCATCTCTACATCGGCATCGGCGCGCTGATCTTCCTGGGCATAGGCATCTTCAGCGCCGTCAGCCGCACGCGCAGCAAAGACCCGTCCTAAATGCGGCACGCCGGCATTTCCGGCCAGTTTTCCGCTATCGCCTCGCCGGTCTCCGGCTAGTCCGCCGACGGCTCCTGCGCCAGCAAGGCTTGCCGGAGCTGCGCCAGTACGGCGCTCGCGGCGCGTAGTTGGCCCTCGTCCATCGAGGCCGCCAGCGCATTGGCCCACACCTTCTGACCTTCCTGTATGGTGCGCAGCGCCTTGCGCCCTTTGGGCGTGAGCCGCAGCAGCTTGGCTCGCGCATGCGCCGGGTTGTCTTCATAGGCGGTCAGCCCGTCCGCTTCCAGCAAATCCGCCACGCGCTGCACGCTTTGCCGGGTCAGGTTCATGGCCCTGGCGATTTGCGCCACGGACAAGGGCGCATCCTCCACCGCAGCCAGCACCTGCCAGCGCGCCGAGGTTTGTCCCGCCGGCGCCGCCAGCGCATCACCCGCCGCCGTCAGCAAACCATTGAGCTGCATCACCTGCACCACCAGCCAGCTCAGGGTGTTGGCCGCCGGCGTGCGCTCAACTTCCCGGGTGGCGGCCACCAATTTGACAGCATGCTGTCGTTTATCTATAATTCCAGACATGACAACATTCTGTCATATCTCCCTTGTCAACATCCACCCACCTGAAAGGAATGCCCCATGCTGAAAACCTATACCGGAAGCTGCCACTGCGGCGCCGTCCGTTTTGAAGCCGACATCGACCTCAGCAAGGGCACCGGCCGTTGCAATTGCTCCATCTGCACCAAAACCCGCAACTGGGGCGCCATCATCAAACCCGACGCCTTCCGGCTGCTCGCCGGYGAGGGTGAACTGAGCGACTACCAGTTCGCCACCAAAAGCGGCCATCACCTGTTTTGCAAGCATTGCGGCGTACGGCCTTTCGGCCGGGGCTATGTCGAGCAGATAGGCGGCGACTATGTGTCCATCAACGTGGCCGCGCTGGACAACGCCGAGCCGGCCGAACTCATCGCCGCGCCGGTCAACTACTCGGACGGGCGCAACAACGCCTGGTGGAACAAGCCCGCCGAAACACGGCATCTGTAGGGCTCAGGCGCGGGCGCTTGCCCGCGCAGACTCATGGAATTGGGACAGCTTCATGCGCCATACGACGTAGGCGCGTTCGCATGCCATGTAGTGGCCATGTCTCACATGCGCGGAAATTCCCAAGCGTAGTGTTGCAGCACGCCCGGACAAACAAACGCCGGGCGTAAAAACCAACACCTAAACCGCCCTTTTCCGGAGAAACCATGAAGCTCAACCATCTCGCGCCCCTTGCCGCAGCGACCCTGCTGGCCTGCCTCAGTCCCGGCGCCCTGATGGCGCAAACCACGACCTCGATGTACGACATACCCAACCCATCCTGGTACATCATGCCGCAGGTCACCGTGGTAGACCCGGACTCCCGGTTCAACGGCAACAAGAACCTCAGCGGCCTCGGCCTGCGTTTCGGCAAGGCGGTGTCTCCCTCCTGGGACATGCAGATAGGCGGCAGCATAGCCCGCGCCAACAACAACGGCCGGCGCTTTGAGCAGGACACGCTGGGCGTCGACGGGCTGTACATGTTCAACCGCAGCAGCAATTTCAGGCCCTTCCTGCTGGCCGGTATAGGCGCCGAACGGGACAAGCTGCCCAATGCCAGCAAGACATCGCCCTACCTCAACCTCGGCCTGGGCTTCCAGCTGGGGCTGTCCGACCAGTGGTTCATGCAGGCAGACCTGAGGCGGACCCGTACCTATCTTCGCGGCAACACCTTCGGCTTTGACCACGCCAACACCAACACCGTGAACGTCGGCCTGAGTTATTACTTCGACAAGCCGGCGCGCCCGGTGGTCGCGCAGTACACCCCGCCGCCAGCACCCGAGCCAATGGTCACCGCACCGCCACCTCCTCCCCCGCCGCCTGCACGCTTCGAAAAGGTGACGCTGTCGGCCACCGAACTGTTCGCCTTTGACAGCGCCGAACTGGCGAGCCCGCAACCCAAGCTTGACCAGATCGCGCAAACCCTGACGGGCGGAAATTTCAACGGCAACATCACGGTGACCGGCTATACCGACCGCATCGGCTCGGATGCCTACAACCAGAAACTGTCGCAACGCCGCGCGGACGCAGTGAAGAGCTACCTGGGCAGCAAAGGGGTCAACACCGGCCGGCTGACCGCCATCGGCAAGGGCGAAAGCAACCCGGTCGTGACCTGCAATGACCGCAAGCTCAAGGACCTGATCGCCTGCCTGGCGCCCAACCGCCGCGTAGAAGTCGAGGAAATCGTCATCGAGCGCCGCGTCAACTAAAAGGTCGAGCCGTATCCTTGGCGAAAGCCGGCACCTGCCGGCTTTTGCTTTTCCTGGGGCTGCACGGCAAGGTGTTTCGTGAAGCGGGGCTTGTGCGCGAACGCCTATTTCGCGCCCAGGCCCATGGCGCGTGAGATCACTTCCTTCATGATTTCATTGGTACCGCCGTATATGCGCTGCACCCGCGCGTCGGCATAGGCGCGCGTGATCGGGTATTCCCACATATAGCCGTAGCCGCCGAAGAGCTGCACACATTCGTCCATCACCTTGCATTGCAAATCGGTGCACCAGTACTTGGCCATGCTGGCGGTCGCGGTGTCCAGCTTGTCCTGCGCCACCAGCTCCGCGCATTTGTCGACAAACACGCGCGCCACCTGCACCTCGGTCTGCAGCTCAGCCAGGGTGTAGCGCGTGTTCTGGTAGCTGGCCACCGGCTGGCCGAAGACCTTGCGTTCCTTCACATAGGCCAGCGTCCAGTCGATTGCCGCCTGCGCGGAAGCCACGGCCGTGATGGCGATTTGCATACGCTCCCAAGGCAGTTGCTCCATCAGGCAGATAAAGCCGCGGTTCTCATGCGCCTGGCCGCCCAGCAGGTTTTCCGCCGGCACTTTCACGTCGGTAAAGAACAGCTCCGAGGTGTCCTGCGCCTTCATGCCCAGCTTCTTGAGGCGCTTGCCGGTTTCAAAGCCCGGCATGCCGCGCTCCACCAACATCAGGCTGGTGCCCCTGGCGCCGGCGGCCGGATCGGTCTTGGCCACCACAATCACCAGGTCGGCATGCCAGCCGTTGGTGATAAAGGTCTTGCTGCCGTTGAGCAGATAGCTGCCGTCGGGCTGCTTGAGCGCCGTGGTTTTCACGCCCTGCAGGTCCGAGCCGGCCGCCGGCTCGCTCATGGCGATGGCGCCCACCATCTCGCCGCTGGCCAGTTTGGGCAGGTATTTCTTTTTCTGGGCTTCCGTGCCGTAGTGAAGGATGTAAGGCGCGACGATTTCGCTGTGCAGGCTGTAGCCGATGCCTGTAAAGCCGCCGCGGCCCAGTTCCTCCATCTGGACCACCGAATACAGCTTGTCGGCGCCCGCGCCGCCGTATTCCTCGGGCATGGTCATGCACAAAAAACCGTTCTCGCCGGCCTTGTTCCAGACCTTGCGGTCCACATAGCCCTGCTCTTCCCACTGCTCGTGGAAGGGCGCGATTTCCTTGTCCATGAAGCGGCGGAAGGCGTCGCGAAAGGCTTCGTGGTCGGAGCTAAAGAGGCTGCGTTCGATCATGGTGTCACCTGTGGGGAAAACCTGGAGTATTTATACAAAGCGTCTGCTTTGTGAAATGAATATACTTCATGAGCCTCCCCGCCCGCCTCCGAATCATCCCTGCCCTCCCCGAGGAAACACCCATGAGCACCGAAGCCTTTATCTACGATGCCATCCGCACGCCGCGCGGCAAAGGCAAAAAAGACGGCAGCCTGCATGAGGTCAAGCCCGTCAACCTGCTGGCGGGTGTGCTGACCGAGCTGCAGCAGCGCAACGGCTTTGACACCGCCGCCGTCGACGACGTGGTCATGGGCGTGGTCTCGCCGGTCGGTGACCAGGGTGCCGTCATCGCCAAGGTGGCCGCGCTCAAGGCCGGCTGGGACTTCCGTGCCTCGGGCGTGCAGGTCAACCGCTTTTGCGCCTCTGGTCTGGAAGCCGTCAACCTGGCCGCGCAGAAAGTGCGCTCCGGCTGGGAAGATCTGGTGGTGGCCGGCGGTGTCGAAAGCATGAGCCGCGTGCCGATTGGCGCCGACGGCGGCGCCTGGGCGCAAGACCCCGAAACCAACAGCGCGACCCTGTTTGTGCCCCAGGGCATAGGTGCCGACCTGATCGCCACACTGGAAGGTTTCAGCCGC
This sequence comes from Polaromonas sp. P3_B1, assembly GCF_056402935.1. NCBI lineage: Bacteria > Pseudomonadati > Pseudomonadota > Betaproteobacteria > Burkholderiales > Comamonadaceae > Polaromonas > Polaromonas sp. P3_B1. The sequence goes on along the minus strand of NZ_JBFUGK010000041.1, from coordinate 921 downwards.
GCCGACGTGGACGCCTTCGCGCTTGAAAGCCAGCAACGCGCCGCCAAAGCCCGCGCGGCCGGCTACTTCACCAACGCCATCGTGCCGGTGAAAGACGCCCTGGGCCAGACCATCCTGGGCGAGGACGAATTCATCAAACCGCAGACCACGCTGGAAGGCCTGGCTTCGCTCAAGCCCGCCTTCGACCAGCTGGGCGCCATGGGCTTTGACGCCGTGGCGCTGCAGCGCTACCCGCAGGTCGAGCGCATCCAGCATATGCACCACGCCGGCAACTCGTCGGGCATCGTCGACGGCGCGACCGCCGTGCTCGTCGGCTCGGAAGCCGCCGGAAAAACCCACGGCCTCAAGCCGCGCGCCCGCATCGTCGCCGCCGCGCTCAGCGGCGCGGACCCCACCATCATGCTCACCGGCCCCATGCCCGCCACCCGCAAGGCACTGGCCAAGGCCGGCCTCACAGTGGACCAGATCGACCTGTTCGAAGTCAACGAGGCCTTTGCCGCCGTGGTGATGCGCTTCATGAAAGAGATGAAGGTGCCGCATGAGAAAGTCAACGTGAACGGCGGCGCGATCGCCATGGGTCATCCGCTGGGCGCCACCGGCGCGATGATCCTGGGCACGCTGGTCGACGAGCTGCACAGGCGCAAGCTGCGCTACGGCCTGGCCACGCTGTGCGTGGGCGGCGGCATGGGCATCGCGACCATTGTGGAGCGCGTCTAGCCTCCTTGCCGTTCGGTCGCCTTCCCACAGTCATCTCGAGCCCTTCGACAAGCTCAGGGCGAACGGAGAGAACATGAAAACCATCCAGTACCAAATCGACGACGGCATTGCCACCATCACCTTCGACGAGCCCGACTCTCCCGTCAACACCATGTGCCTGCAGTGGCAGGAGGACCTCAGCGAAGTCACCGCCCAGGTGGTGAA